>CALURR010000061.1 GCA_944323195.1 Candidatus Gastranaerophilales bacterium | reverse complement strand
GCTCCTGTGGAGTTTTGCAAAAGCAAAACTCTTACGTCGCCTATCGATAGTTGCAGCCTAAAAATGCCAATGCTCCACGCATTGTCATTTTTTTAACGGCTTCACTCCGGCTCACGCATTCAGGTTTTGTTATTTTTTGTGTTTTGATATCTAAGGGGAGCGCAAGCTCCCATTTTTTTAAAAAATTGCCCTAACTAAAAAAACAATGTTATCATTAACCCAAAATCTTATGGAATTAAAAAACACAATACAAAATATATATAACAATTTTTTAGACATGATTTATAAGAAAAAATGTCTAATTTGCGGCTGTTCAAAAACTGATGATTTGTTGTGTAAAACTTGTTTAAAAGATGTTCATTTCTTATCTTATTTTGCACATAAAATTTATAAAAAAATTCCAATATACTCAGCTGCAATTTACGATAAAAATATAAAATCTCTAATTCAAATGTTAAAATTTAAACACAAAAAATCAGCCTCAAAACCCTTATCTAACATACTTTTCAAATATTTTAAAAAACTAAACCTAAATGAAGAATTCATAATTATCTATCCACCCAGTTTTTTTATAAAATCAGCTCAACGTGGCTATAATCATATGTTTTTAATAGCAAAAGAATTTTCAAAACTAACAGGTTTTAAAATAAACAAAAAACTAATTAAAAAAATAAAGCCTACAAAGCCCCAATATAAAGCCAAAGACAGAAGAAAAAACATTAAAGGAAGTTTTCATATAAATCAAAAAGAGCTTTTAAAATTAAAAGATAAAAAACTACTTCTAATTGACGATATAACTACTTCAGGAGCAACTTTAGAAGAAATTATTAATTGCTTTTTGGAATTAAATTTTAATAATATAACTTGTCTTACAATTTCAAAAACAAAATAAAAACTATTGTGTATTAATTGTGGAAAAATTACACAAGTTATACACAAGAAACTTTTTAAATATAACAAGGGTTTTAGATAGTTTTACACAAATATCTTGTCTTTATTATAAATTATTAATTTTATATATAAAAATATATTATTATATATAATATAAAGTTTTAAAAATTCTTTTAAATGGAAGTAATTTGTATCTTTTTTTGTTTTTATACTATAATTTTAGAATGATAAACTAAAATGGAGAAATTGCCAGTGGAAATAGTTTTAAATAAAGAAGATTTTTCAAATGGAATTAAAATTGTTGAAAAAGTTACATCACAAAAAGCAATTCAACCAATACTTTCTAATATATTAATTAAAACAATATCATCAGATAGAATAAAATTTTGTGCAACAGATTTAAATTCATCAATAAACTATAAAATGCAAGCAGAAGTTATTGAAGATGGTTCAATAACTTTAAGTGCTAAAAAAATATCAGAAATTGTTTCAAAATCATCTTCAAATGAAATTAGTCTTAAAACTACAGAAGATACCGATAATATTAAAATCAAAAGCGGTAAAACAGAATTTGATTTAATTGGAATTAATGCTAATGAATTTCCAAGACTTATAGAAAATTATGAAGATTACGATTTTAAAGAAATTGTATTAAATAAAAATGAATTTATTAAAGCTGTTAAACAAGTTATTTTTGCAGTATCAGTTCAAGAGACACAAGCAGTTTTAACCGGTGTTTGTCTTAGCGTTGACAATAATATTTTAGAACTTGCGGCTACTGATGGAAATCGTTTAACGAGAATTCAAAAAGAGCTCGAAGTGCCGGTCGACCAAGTTTTTAATTTTATAGTTCCATCTAAAGCTTTGCAAGAGGTTTTAAGAATTTCATCAATGATTGATGATGAAAAAATCACAATTAGGGTTGGAAGCGATAGAATTCTTTTTGAATTTGAAAATTTAGTTTTCCAATCAAGATTAATTAATGGTGTTTATCCTAAATACCAACAATTAATTCCTTCTGAAGGTGAAAAGAAAATAGTAGTAGATAGAGTTGAATTAATTAATTCTATCGAAAGAGTATCTGTAATGGTTAATGATAGAACAAATGTTGTAAGATTTAATTTTACACAAGGACAATTGGAAATTATGGCAGATACTCCTGAGGCAGGTCGATCTAAAGATTATATTGATATTCAATATGATTTTGATGATATGTTAACAGCATTTAATTACAAATATGTGCTAGATGCTTTAAAAAATATGGACTCTAAAAAAGTTGAAATTGAAATTTCAGATGTATTAGCAGCTTCAATTTTTAAACCGCAAGAAGATAATAGCAATTATATTTGTCTAATTATGCCTGTTAAAGTTCAATAAGGAATAATATGAAAGTTAGCGTTAAAACTCCAGCAACAATTGCAAACCTTGGACCCGGATTTGATTCTTTTGGTCTGGCTTTACCGTTGTATAATATAGTTTCTGTCGAAGAAACAGTACTCCCTGGGTCGGGAATTGAAATTAATATAATAAACGAAAAAAATAACGAAAAATCAGAACTGGCTGATGTTCCGACAGATAAAACAAATATTGTTTATAAGGCAATTGAATTATTATATAATTTCATAGGTCAAATTCCAAATGAACTTAAAATCACAATTAAAACTCAAATTCCAATTTCAAGAGGTTTAGGTTCATCTTCATCTGTTATTGTAGGCGGTTTGATTGCTGCAAACGAACTTTTAGGCAGACCTGCTGACGAAAAGGTTTTAATGTCTATAGCAACAGAAATTGAAGGACATCCTGATAATATTATTCCTGCTTTTGTTGGCGGAATTACAATGGCATCTTGGGAAGATGATGGTTCTGTTATTTATCGTAAACTTCCTTGGAATGATGATTGGAAATTGATGGTATGTATTCCTGATTATGAATTAAATACAGAAATTTCTCGTTCGGTTCTGCCAAAAGAAGTTCCAATGTCATCAGCTATACATAATCTAAAAAGAAGTGCAATGTTTGTTGATGCACTTTACAATAAGGACGAAGAGCTTTTAAAATTGGCGCTGAAAGATAAACTTCATCAGCCATATAGAGAAAAATTAGTCCCAGGGCTGTCTGATATTATGAATAATTTAAAACATATAAACGGTGTTATAGGTACTGTATTATGTGGCGCAGGACCTGCGATTTTAGTTATTTATAATGGAATTGGCGTTGGTGAAATTAAAGAAATTGTTTCAAACAGTTGGAATTATTTTAATGTTGAAACAAATTTCCTAAATTTACCAATAGAAAAACAAGGCGCTGTTATTTTATAGCGTATCAAAGGAATGGTTAAGTAGATGTTATATAATGGTTTTAAGTTTGATTGTATTGTTGTGGGCGCCGGACATGCTGGTGTTGAAGCTGCAATAAGTGCTTCAAGATTAGGACTTAAAACATTATTAACTACTCTAAATATTGACAATATTGCCTTAATGCCTTGTAATCCTGCTATAGGAGGACCTGCAAAATCTAATTTAGTTAGAGAAATAGACGCCCTAGGAGGAGTCATGGGTGAATTAGCTGATTCAACCTATATGCAATTAAAAACTCTTAATTCTTCTAAGGGTCCAGCTGTAAGAGCTCTAAGAGCGCAATCAGATAAAAAAGAATACAGATACACTGCAAGACACTTGGTTGAACAACAAGAAAATTTAACCTTAAAACAAACGCAAATTGTTGATTTGATTGTTGAAAAAAATGAGATAAAAGGCGTCGTTGATGAATTGGGAATTGAATATTTTGCGCCAAGCGTTATATTAACTACAGGAACAAGTCTTGAAGGTAGAATTTTTATTGGTTTAAAATCTTTTCAAGCAGGAAGATTGGGCGAGAGAAGTGCCAATGGTTTATCAAATAAACTAAAAGAATTAGGTTTAAATGTTCGAAAATTAAAAACAGGAACACCGGCAAGAGTTGATGGCAGAACAATAGATTATTCAAAACTTGAGCTTCATCCGGGGGATGAAATAATTGATGGCATGCCTCGATTTTTCAGCTACAAACCAAATCGACCAATAAGAAAGCAATATCCTTGTTATTTAACAAAAACAAACGAAAGAACCCATGAAATAATTAGAGCAAATTTGCAATATTCACCCCTTTATCGAGGTTTAATAACAGGGGTTGGCCCAAGATATTGCCCAAGTATTGAAGATAAAGTTGTTAGATTTAGCCACAATCCTTCTCATCATATCTTTATTGAACCGGAAGGAGTTGATACATATGAAGTTTATATTCAAGGTTTTTCAACTTCTCTACCTATTGAAGCACAATTTGAAATGATACATTCGCTTCCCGGATTAGAAAATGTATCAGTTATAAAACCTGCTTATGCTGTTGAATATGATAGCGTTTGTGCGCTGGAACTTGATAATGGTTTGATGACTAAAAAAATAAAAGGTTTATTTTTAGCAGGTCAAATAAATGGCACATCAGGCTATGAAGAAGCTGCAGCACAAGGGCTTGTGGCTGGAATAAATGCTAAAAATTATCTAGATAAAAAAGAATATATTGAATTAACTCGTTCAAATTCATATATTGGAACATTGATTGATGATTTAATTACAAAAGACATTGATGAACCTTATAGAATGTTAACTTCAAGAAGTGAATATAGGTTAATTTTAAGACAAGATAATGCCGATTTGAGGTTAATGGAGTTAGGGTATAAAGCCGGATTAGTTCGAGAGTCTGATATTCAAAGAAAAAGAACAAAAGAAATAGAAATAGAAAAATTAATTGAAAATTTGAAAGAATTTAAAATAAGTGCTAATGAAAAAAATAAAGAAATTTTATCAAAATACAATGAAGCCCTTGAGCTTGGAACAAATGGATATAATATTTTAAAAAGACCTAATGTTGATTTTAAAATATTAAAAGAATTAGGTTATAAATCAAGAATAAAATTGGATGATAACTATTTAATTCGAGATATTGAAGAACAAGCTGAAATTTTAATAAAATACGATGGCTATATTAAGCGTCAATTAGATCAGATTGATAAGCAAATTAAAACAGATGAAATAAAAATACCTGATGATATTGACTATAATGCTATTAAACAAATTTCAACCGAGTCAAAAGAAAAATTAAACAAAATCAGACCAAAAACTATTGGTCAAGCTTTAAGGATTGGCGGAGTTAAACCCGCTGATGTTTCTGTGTTGATGGTTTTAATAGAACAACACAGAGTATCAAAAAGTTTAATTAACTAATTTAAAAATCTTGTTGCAAATATCAAAAGTTTCTTCGCAAGAGTCTAATTTAAGCATATTATCACCATCACACAAAGCACATTCAGGATTTGGGTGGATTTCAAAAAATAAGCATTTTGCTCCCGCTGCAGTAGCTGATTTAGCTAATAAAGGTACAAATTTTCTCTCTCCTGCTGAACTTGCGCCATGACCCCCTGGGATTTGTACGCTATGAGTAGCATCAAAAACTAATGGATAACCAAGTTCATCTTGAATAATTTGAATACCTCTCATATCAACAATAAGATTGTTGTAGCCAAATGATGTCCCTCTATCTGTAATTAAAATTTTATCATTTCCTGAATCAATAACTTTTTGAGCAATTGATTTCATTTGATATGGCGATAAAAATTGTCCTTTTTTAATATTTATGATTTTACCTGTTTTAGCTGCTGCTACAAGTAAATCTGTTTGTCTGCATAAAAAAGCAGGAATTTGAATTATGTCAGCAACTCTAGCTGCAATATCAGCTTGAGAGGGTTCGTGAATATCTGTAACAATTGGTAAACCAAGTTCTTTTTTAACTTTAGCTAAGATTTCCAAACCTTTTTCAATTCCCAAACCGCGATAAGAATTCAAAGATGAGCGGTTAGCTTTATCAAAAGAGGTTTTAAAGATAAAATTAATATCTAATCTAGCGCAAATTTCTTTTAATTTTTTAGCAGTAGTGAATGTAATTTCTTCGCTTTCCATTGCGCATGGTCCTGCTAAAATTGTAAGTTTATCTTTTCCTATTTCAAAATTATTAAGTGTTAGAGTTTTCATAAGTTTTATTATATAATAATAATTAAGATTAGGGAAGTGAGGAATTTTATGTGCGCAGCACCAACAAAAGAAATTGATGAAAAAGAACAAAAGGCTATTCAAGAGGGCAAAAATAAAGCGCTTAAATTAGCTCTAGATAAAATTGAAAAAGATTTTGGAAAAGGTTCAATTATGCGTCTTGGTGATAAATCAAGCGTTAATTGCGAATGTATTCCAACCGGTTCATTGGCTCTTGATATTGCGCTTGGTATTGGAGGGGTGCCCAGAGGAAGAATAATAGAAATCTATGGTCCTGAATCATCAGGTAAAACAACCCTAGCCCAACACATTGTTGCAAACGCACAGAAAAAAGGCGGAATTGCAGCTTTTATTGATGCTGAACATGCACTTGATCCTGAATATGCAAGAAATCTTGGAGTTGATGTTGATCAATTATTAATTTCTCAACCTGATACAGGTGAGCAAGCCTTAGAAATTGCTGAAGAACTTGTTCGTTCCGGTGCTATTGATGTTATAGTTATTGACTCAGTTGCAGCATTAGTACCCAAGGCAGAAATTGAAAAAGCAATGGATGAGCAACAAATGGGTTTGCAAGCCCGTTTAATGTCAAAAGCTTTAAGAAAATTAACAGGTATTGTAGGTAAAACAAATACAACTGTTATTTTTATTAACCAATTAAGACAAAAAATCGGCATAATGTTTGGTAATCCCGAAACAACTACAGGCGGAAATGCTCTAAAATATTATGCTTCAGTTCGTCTTGATATAAGAAGATGTGATAGTGTTAAAAATAAAGATAACGAAGATATAGGTAACAGAGTTCGTGTTAAAGTTGCTAAAAATAAAGTAGCACCTCCATTTAAAGTTGCTGAATTTGATATTATTTATGGCAAAGGAATTTGTGCGCTAGGTAATATTATTGATGTTGCGGTTAATTTTGATATTATTAAAAAAGCAGGTGCTTGGTTTAGCTATAATGACGAAAAATTAGGTCAAGGCAGAGAAAAAGCAAAAGAATTTTTAGAACAAAATCCTGACATTTTGGCTGAAATTGAAACAAAAGTTAGAGAAAAAATTGCTTCAAAAAATAAACCTCAACAAGAGATTGAAAACAAGGAAGAAAAATAGATGAAAGGTATTATTCTTGCAGCAGGTGCAGGTTCTAGATTGTATCCTGCTAGTTTGCCTATTTCTAAAATATTATTACCTGTATATGATAAACCTATGATTTATTATCCTATAACAACGCTGTTGTTAGCAGGTATTAGAGATATTTTAATTATTACAAGTCCTTATGATATTGATAATTTTAAGAAAGTTTTAGGGGATGGCAGTTCTATCGGAGTTAAATTTTCTTACGCTGTTCAAGAAGTGCCAAAAGGAATAGCTGAAAGTTTTTTGATAGCAGAAGATTTTATTCAAAATTCACCTGTAGCTTTGATTTTGGGAGATAATATTTTCCATGGGTTTGGTTTTTCATCTATGTTAAAAGAAGTAGGTAAAAGAGAAAAAGGCGCTACGGTATTTGGCTATCAAGTCCAAGATCCCGAAAGATTTGGTGTTGTTGAATTTGACGAGAACAGTAAGGCAATTTCAATTGAAGAAAAGCCAAAAAATCCTAAATCTAATTATGCTGTTACAGGGTTATATTTTTATGATAATCATGTTGTTGAATACGCTAAAACCTTAACTCCATCAGCAAGAGGTGAATTAGAAATTACCGATTTAAATAAAATTTATTTAGAAAAAAATAATTTAAAAGTTGAAATTTTAGGTAGAGGGTTTGCATGGCTTGATACAGGGACTTTTGAGAGTCTATTGCAGGCGGCAAATTTTGTTCAATCAATGGAAATAAATACAGGTATGAAAATAGCTTCAATTGAAGAAGTTGCATACCGCATGGGTTATATTTCAAAAGATAAACTTGTTGATTTAGCCCAAAAATATAAACAAAACGGATATGGAAAATAT
>CALURR010000060.1 GCA_944323195.1 Candidatus Gastranaerophilales bacterium | reverse complement strand
TTAATTCATCTGCCGTCAAAGCCCCATTTTGATTTTTAACATCTTTTCTTAATTTATAAAGTCTTGCTCCTTCTGCTAATGTAGTTGCACTTGATTTTATCTTATTAAAATTATTAACTGTTGATGAAACCATATCTTGACCGAGCGCTTTAGCATAACCCACAGGATTTTGAGATAATGTAGAACTTTGTTTAAATGAAGCTAATGCTCCCGCCGTAGAAGAACTTTGAACCGCTCCTAAGGAAGCTTTTACACCAACAGCTGAAAGCCCCGCTGTTAAGCCGCCTTCTCCTACTTGTTCCCAAGCGTCTTTTGCTTCAGCATCAGTTTCAGCATTCATTGCATTTGCAACACCTGTTGCAAGTTTAGCACCACCTGTGACAACTCCGACTCCGGCCAATACGAGACCAACCGCAGGAAATGCAACACAAGCTGCACCCACTCCAATTGTACCCAATGTTTTTAATATTGAGAAATTACCCTCAGAATCGGTAAATGCTCCTTTTATACCATTTATAATGCTTTTTCCTGCACCTTCAACAATGTTGCCCAGTGCGCTTGCAACTCCGATTTTACCGTCGTCCACGCCATCAGTACAAGTATTACCTTTTGAACTTACAAATTCATCAGTTTGTGCACCTGATAAACTACTTGATAATGCATTAGTTGAATAATTTCTTCTTGCTGCTGAATTTTGATTTAAATACTCCGTTTGTAACTGCTGCCATTTAACATCAGTCATACCAATACTCGAAACCATAAGTGTGTGCTCCTCCAATATGCTAATCTATTCCCCTTATATTTTATTTAAAGTATTTTTTTTAGTTTTTATTGCTTTTTTATTTTTAATTGTTAATAATTGTAAAGTTGTATTAAATAATTATTTTAAACAACAGGGTAATATTATAATCTACTTATTGTATTAAAATACTTGAAAATGAAAGGAATAAAAATGGATAAATATTTATGCACAGTTTGCGGTTATGTTTATGACCCAATAGAAAATGATAATGTTAAATTTGAAGATTTAAACGAAGATTGGGTTTGCCCATTGTGTGGCGTTTCAAAGGATGAATTTGAAAAAGTTCTTTAAGTTTTAAAAAATAAAACTGGCAAAAAAAATTATTTTCTGCTTTTATATTCTATGGCGAAGTAATAAACACTATGTTAGTAGAGAATAAAATATATCCGAATTTTAAGTCTTATAGCCATTATCGAAAGAAGGCAAAAGATTTATCAAATAATGAATCGCCTGTAAAAAGCAGAAATTATAAAGCCATTGTCGGCTCTGCAGCAGGTGTTGCTTGTGCACTTGTTTTAAGTTCAAAGTTTCCTAAAAAGGAAACCACGCTTGATGAAGTTGCAAGAATGCTTGCTACAGCAGGAGCTGCAAATGTCGGTGGCGTTTTGGCGGGCTCAATCGGTGCTTCCAAAGATTCTAAAAAAAGAAAATGGAAAGAAGCTGCTTTTCAGATGATGAATACCACAATTCCTATGTTGATGGTAAGTTCAGCTTTAGAAATTTGCAAAAGAACAAAACAATTAAATAATACTCCTGCTAAAATAATTGGTTCAATTATGGGTATGACAGGCGGTGCAATGATGGCTACAAAAATAAGCAATGCATTGAAGGATGATAATGAACCAAAAAGAAAATATACAATTAAAGACTCAATAGCTAATTTTGACGATATTATAATGACAATATCCCTTGGTTTTAAGAAAATTTTAGACTATGTTCCTGTGGATAAAATTTTACCTTTTATTTATGCGTATTGTGGGGCTAGAGCAGGACAAAAAGAATAGTTTATTATTTTGTATGCAATAGATTTTATGCTACAATTTTTTAGTTAATTAAGTAAATTGGAAGAAAAAGAATGGATAAATTTTACACAACAACAGCAATTGATTATGTTAATGGTGCTCCTCACATTGGACATGCTTATGAAAAAATATTAACCGATGTTATTTGTAGACATTTTTCGCAAAGAACAAATAATGCTTATATGCTTACAGGGACTGATGAACATGGCATTAAAATTCAAAAAACATCAGCTGAACTCAATATTTCGCCAAAAGAATTTTGCGATATGAACGCTCAAAAATTTATCGATGCTTGGAAATTATTAGATATTAACTATTCTCAATTTATTAGAACAACAGACGAGCAACACAGAAAAACAGTTCAAAAAATATTTAAAAATTTATTAGAAAAAGGTGATATTTATAAACATTCTTATACAGGTTTATATTGTGCAGGTTGCGAAGCATTTTTATCTGAAAAAGATTTAGACGAAAACGGATGTTGCCCAAATCACAAGAAAAAACCTGAAGTTGTATCAGAAGAAAATTATTTCTTTAAGTTAACTAAATATAAAGATAAAATTATTAAACATATTAAAGAAAATCCTGATTTTATTGTTCCATCTTTTAGGGCAAACGAAGTTTTAAATCAACTTGAAAATATTGAAGATATTTCTGTTTCAAGAGCAAAAACTAATGTTAACTGGGGTATTGATGTTCTAGATGATAATAGTCAAGTTATTTATGTTTGGATTGACGCTTTATCTAATTACATTACAGCACTTGGTTATGATACAGAAAATCCTTCAGAAAAATTTAAAACATATTGGCCTGCTGATGTCCAAGTTATTGGGAAAGATATTTTAAAATTCCACAGTATTTATTGGCTGGCTTTATTGATGGCATTGGATTTGCCGCTACCTAAACACATTTTAGCTCATGGCTGGATTACAATTGATGAAACAAAGATGTCTAAATCATTGGGTAATGTTGTTAGCCCAAAAAGCGTAATGGAGTCTTTTAATATGTCTGAACCTGACGCATTTCGTTATTATATGGCAACTTCAGCACCTTGTGGCAAAGATGGTAATTATTCAGATGACGATTTTAAAGAAAAAGTTAATGCTCATCTAGCTAATTCTATGGGTAATTTATTAAATAGAACTCTTTCAATGCTTGTAAAATATTTTGATGGAGAAATTAAACCGGAGTTCATAAAAGAAAATGAATTATTTAATAAATCTAAAAAAACAATAGAAGAAGTTAAACATCATTTTGATTATTATGAAGTTTCTGAGGCTGCTCAAAAAATAGTTGAACTTGTGGATGTATTAAATAAATATGTTACAGATAACGCACCTTGGTCTTTAGCTAAAGAAGAAAAAATGGTTGAATGCGGTCAAGTATTATATACAGTTTTAGAATGTATGTGTGTGATTGCAAGTTTAATTTATCCATATTGTCCAAATATCGCTAAAAATATGGCAAAACAATTAAAATATGATATAAGCACAAAATTAGATGATATTAAATTGAGCAATATAAAAGAAGGTAAATTGATTTCAAAAGAAGAAATTTTTCCTGTATTTTTAAGGCTTGATTCGGAATTAGCAACAAATAAAAAATAGTTAAATAAAATTAAATTTTTGACTTTAAAATCAACATACTATTAAATTATAGTATGTTGATTTTTGGTATTGACCCTGGGATTGGTATTACAGGCTATAGTTTAGTTGAATATAAAAGCACTTTGAAAAATGATAGTTTTGAATTGATTACAAGCGGTTCAATTCAAACCGATAAAAATGCGCCTCACTCAAAAAGATTATTGGAACTAAAAACAGATATTAATTTCTTAATTCAAAAATATAAACCCGATTGCGCTTCAATCGAGCAATTATTCTTTTTCAAAAATCAAAAGACAATAATTCCTGTAGCCCAAGCAAGAGGTGTAATTTTATTGTCTTTAGAAGAAAACAATATTCCTATTTTTGAATATACTCCGCTTGTTGTAAAACAAACTATAACAGGCCATGGCAGAGCAGACAAAACAGAAGTTAAAATGATGGTAAAAAATTATATAGATTTGGATAAAAATATAAAATTAGATGATACAATAGATTCAGTAGCACTTGCAATTTGCCATGCGCAAAACTACAGATTTAAGGAGGAAGCAAGATGAATGAAACAGTTGTAAAAAGAGCGGCTATTTTTTCTTTGATATTGGGAGCTATATTAGGTTTGGTTTCTTTGATTCCTGCTATTATTGGTTTTGCTTTATTTACTTTGTCTTTTTTGGCTTCTATAATAGTTGTTCTTTATATGAAACAAAATGAAAAACATTTAGGAATTATAGATAATCAACAAGGAGCGATTTTGGGCGGTCTAATTGGCTTTTGTGCCACAATAGGCTTTTTTGCTTCATTTTCTCCTATGGTTTGTATACTAAAATTGATTTTTAAGAGCTATTATTCTTATGCAATACCATACGCTATTCAAGACGCATTGTGGCTATTTTTTATTATAATTTTTATGGTTGCAATAATTTTTGCTATGACAAATAGCGCAAGCGGCATGGGAATAGCTTTTGTTCTTAATAAATTTGAACAATTACCAAAAAATTCAGACGCACCATTAGATATTAAAATTGAAGATTGAGGATAACATGACAAAAATAGAAAAAACAATTGAATGGATTAAAAAAGGTGAACTAGATGGTTTTTCAAGAATGATTGACCAAACAATAATTCCTTATGAATATAAAAAAGTCGATATAACTTCATCAAAAGATATGTACGATGCAATTAAAACCATGATAGTAAGAGGTGCGCCTGCAATCGGTATAGCTGGGGCTCATGGGGTGGTTTTAAGTGCAATAGAAAATAAAAACAGCTCTGATTTTTATTTAAATGTTAAAAAACAGGCCGATTACATTAATTCATCTCGTCCAACCGCTGTTAATCTTCATTGGGCAATTCAAAGACAGCTTGAAGTTATCGAAAAAAATAAAGATAAATCAAATGAAGAAATTATTAAATTATTAGTTGAAAATGCAATAAAAATGGAAGATGAAGATATTGAAATTAATAAAAAAATTGGTGAATATGGTTCAACAATTATTCCAAAAGGCGCAACAATTCAAACTCATTGTAATGCCGGAGCTCTGGCTACAGTTGGCTACGGCACAGCGCTTGGGGTTGTGAGAAGTGCTTATGAAAAAGATAAAACAATTAAAGTTTTTGCCGATGAAACTCGTCCAAGAGGTCAAGGTGCAAGATTAACCACATATGAATTAACAAGAGACGGCATAGATACAACTTTAATTACAGATGGCATGGGTGCTTATTTTATGAGAAAAGGAATGATTGATGTCGTTGTGGTTGGTGCTGATAGAATTGCCCTAAACGGCGATAGCGCCAATAAAATTGGTACATATATGGTTGCTATTGCTGCAAAATATCACAATATTCCTTTTTATATTGCAGCGCCAAAATCAACAATTGACCCGACTATTAAAACAGGGGATGAAATTGTAATTGAATTAAGAAATAAAGAAGAAGTTACTATAGTAAATGATAAACCGATTTGTACAGATAAAGTTAATGTTATAAATCCTGGGTTTGATGTTACACCAAGCGAGTTGATAACCGGAATAATAACCGAATATGGCATTTTTAAACCTAATGAAATATATAAATTGTTTGAAAAATAGTTGTCGCGTGAATTATTATACTAGGCAATATGAATTAATTTGCTTTTACAAAAAAAATTTACCATGGTATAAATTTATATGTAGCAGATAATAGGAGATAAAGTTATTAGTAAAAATGATTACAAAGCTCAAAACGAGTTATTAAATGAAAAAATTAGAGCCAGAGAAGTTAGATTAATTGATGATGAAGGAAATAACCACGGAACAATTCCAACATCTAAAGCCCTTCAAATGGCAAAAGAAAAAGGATTGGATTTAGTTGTAGTATCTGCTAATCAAGCCCCACCGGTTGCGAAAATTCTAGATTGGGGAAAATATAAATACGAAACTGAAAAAAGAGCAAAAGAAGCAAAGAAAAAACAACATACTGTTGATATTAAAGAAGTTAAAATGCGCTATAAGATTGATATTCATGATTACGAAGTACGTCTTAAAGCTGCAAAGAAATTTTTAAGTGCAGGTAACAAAGTAAAAGTTGTTGTAATGTTGAGAGGGCGCGAAATGCAACATTCACATCTTGCAATGGAGTTAATTAATAAATTCCAAGCAGAATTCGAGCAAGAGGCTGTTATGATTGAGAAGAAGCCTCAAATCGAAGGAAGAAACGTTGTAATGATTTTAGCCCCAAGCGGAAAATAGAATTAAAACACCCTTTGAATAGGGTGTTTTTTTAGGCAATTTTTTACATTCTATTGTTTTATATAAATTATGTAAAATATAGAAATGGAAAAATATGTCAATTCAATCACCAGATCCTTTTTCTCAATTTAGGATAGATTATAGCAAAATAAAAAAAGATACCGCTTCATCTGATTTAAAGTCTGATAAAGTTGTTTCAAATATTGATTCAAAAACCCAGAATTTTATAATGGGTGGCATGATGGCTTTATCTTTTTTGGCTATGGGCGCATTGCTGGTTGCAAAATATAATAATGAAGCGCAAGGTTTGATTATTGGTGAATTTGCAAAAACCGCAAAAAAGGAAGCTGATGAAATTTTTGAAAATTCAAAAAAAATATTAAAAGAAGTTGTTGATTTATATAAAAAAGATACATCTTCTGTTCCCGGATGCGCAATATCAAAGTCTGTAGTTGAAAATGGAAAAACAATAAGAAATATTTTTTATTTAGGAACTCAAAATGTAATGGAAGAGTTTTCAGATAGCGGAAAACTTATCAGAAAGACTATTTTTACAAAAAATGATGTATCAGTCAGAATAAATAAAAACGGAGTTGGCGACGTTAGTCAAAATCTGGATGAACTTTTTGGTTTTTCGGATGGGAAATTAACTTCTTATCAGTTTGGAAATAGGAAAATGCCTCTTGGTAGTGAAATATCTAACAAATTTATAACTTTTAAAGATGGAAAAATACTTTCATATTTAGTGGATGTTGAAACGAACGCAAATAAATTTAAAAAATGTGCAACAGGTATTTTTTTTAAGGACGGTAGCCCTAATTTATACGCAGAGAGATGTGAAAGTACTGCAGATGGTAGGACTTTATATTCTAAATGTTTTGAATTAATTAATGGAATTTGGAAAAGCAAAGGCTCTGTTACGCAATAGGTTTTAGCTGTTTTTAATCCAATTTGACTAAGCTTATTTGTTTAGGGTTATTTTGCTCGAGAAACTTTAAATTCGTGGTTATCAAGTTCCTCTTTTTTGGAGCCCAGCATTATATTTTCTGCGCTTTCTAAGATTTTTACAATCATGTAACCGTTTTCGCCGTCTGAGCGAGGTGTTTTATTGTGTTCAATACAATTTAGAAAATGTTGACATTCAAGTTTTAATGGTTCAATTTCCAAATAATCAAAAACTTCAATATCTTTTTGAGAATTTTTCTTATTGTCGTAAACTTTTAATTTGCCTTCTTGCAATGTATCATCTAGAATGGCAGTTGCTTTTGTTCCTCTAACCAGCAGGGCAACTCTTTTTTGAGGATGAATCCAACTGTCTGAAACTTGACCAATTAAGCCATCTTCAAATTCAATTGTAAGATGAGTTATGTCGAAAATGTTTTCAAATTCACTTGCAACCCCAACAGCATTTAACACTTTTAGAGGTGCTTTTCCTGTAACATGAGCAATCATTGAAACATCATGGGGAGCTAAATCCCACATAACACTTCTGTCATTTTTAAAATAATTAATATTCAATCTGTCTGATTGAGCATATTTAATTTCGCCTAAAACCCCTTGAGCTATAAGCATTTTTAATCTATTTACTGCAGGATGATATAATAATAAATGTCCGACAAGCAATTGAACATTCATTTTTTGAGCTAATTCTTTTAACTCTAGAGCCTCTTTGCTTGATGTTGAAATTGGTTTTTCAACATATACGTGTTTATGAGCTAAAAGTGCTTTTCTAACTAAAGAAAAATGTGTGTGACTTGGGGTTACAATACAAAAAGCTTTAACATCGGGATTGTTTAGTAAACTTTCAAAATCGCTTGTAGTTTCAACATCTGAATATAATTCTTTAATCATTTTTAGATTTTCTTTATCAAGGTCACAAACGCTATGAAGTGCGCCAAGATTATAGAAATTTCTAACTATGTTTTTTCCCCATATTCCGCAGCCAACTACTGCTACACATTTTTTCATTTGTATTTTCCTATTCTTTGTAATTCCTTTTAGTAAAATTATAAAACAAAAAATTAATAATTAACATTACTGTTGTAAATTTTCAAAAATTCCAGATTTATGTTAGTATAGAAATATGAAAAAGAGAGCTATTGTTTTAAATTGTCCGATTGATTTATATAATGCTGACGAGGCAATAAATGAAGTTAGATGTGCGCTAAATGAAAAAAGAAATTTTCATATAATAACGATTAATCCTGAAATGATTATGAATGCGCAAAAAAATAAGCCGTTTTTTGATATTGTGAATAATTCTGATATGAATATTATAGACAGTGTCGGCGTTAAACTTGCACTAAAGTTTCAAGGAATTAATCAAAATCAAATTAGAGGAGTTGATTTTGCAAGGCTTCTAGTTAAAGAAGCGGCACAAAAAAATTTAAAAATTGTGTTTTTAGGCGCAAAAGAGGAAGTCATTAAAAAGACTTGTGAAAATTTTTTAAGAAAATACCCATCTTTAAATATAGTTTATGCAAGAAACGGTTATTTTAATAATGATGAAGAAATAATTGAAGAAATTAAATGCAAGGATCCTGATATTGTTCTTGTTGGGCTTGGTTCTCCAAGACAAGAGGAGTTTATTGTTAAGCTGAAAACTAAATTGCAAGGTGCGGTAATGGTTGGTGTTGGCGGTAGTTTTGATGTATTTTCGGGTATTGTCAAGGAATCGCCAAAAATATATCAAAAATTGGGTCTTGAGTGGTTATATAGGACAATATTGCAACCGGAAAGATTTAACAGAATATTTCCGGTTTTGCCATTATTTTTAATAAAGTGTATAATTGATATTATAGCAAAGAAGGGCTGATATATTGAAAACTCTTACTAATGCCATAAGGCGAGATATTTTAAAAATGATTCACAATGCAAAATCAGGACACCCCGGAGGTGCTTGTTCTTGTGTTGATATTTTAGCTGTTTTGTATAAAAAAGTTATGAATGTTCCTCTTGATTGGGATAAGGATTCTAATTTTAAGAACAGAGACAGGTTTATATTATCAAAAGGTCATGCCAGTCCTGCGCTATATGCAACTTTAGCGCATTGTGGTTATTTTTCCACTGATTTATTAAGTGGTTTTAGAGTTTTAGGTTCAAAACTTCAGGGTCATCCTTCTTCAAGAGTGAAGCTTCCCGGAGTTGAGGTTTCAACAGGGTCATTAGGGCAAGGTCTTTCTATTGGTGTTGGTTTAGCTTTGGCTCTTAGATTAGATAACATTAATTCAAAAGTTTTTGTATTAATGGGTGACGGTGAAATGCAAGAAGGAAGCGTTTGGGAAAGTTTGATGAACGCTTATAGTAAAAAGCTTAAAAACCTTGTTGTTATAATTGATAAAAATAATCTTCAAATTGACGGATGCGTTCAGGATGTTAAAACTCTTGAACCTCTTGATGAGAAATTAAAAGCTTTTGGTTATGAGGTATATTCGATTGATGGACATAACTATGAGCAATTGGAAACAACTTTATTAGAAGCTAAAAATTCAGATAAATTGTGTGCAATTATTGCAAATACTATAAAAGGAAAAGGCATATCATTTATGGAAAATAATGCCTCTTGGCATGGAAAAGCTCCAAATGATGAACAACTACAAAAAGCTTTGGAGGAATTATGTTAAGTAAAGTTGATGAAGTTAAATCTCCCAGAAACGTATATGGTGATACATTAGTTGAGCTTGGAGCTAAAAATCCAAATATCGTTGTTTTGGACGCTGATTTGTCTTGTTCAACTCAAACATGCAGATTTGCTAAGGCTTTTCCTGAAAGATTTTTTAATTGCGGTATAGCAGAGCAAGATATGATGGGAACAGCCGCCGGTTTAGCTTATGGTGGCAAGATTGTTTTTGCCAGCTCTTTTGCAATGTTTGCAACTGCAAGATGCTTGGATCAAATTAGAAATACAATTTGCTATTCAAAATTAAATGTAAAAATTATTGCTACCCATGGGGGAATTACAGTTGGTGAGGATGGTGCTTCTCATCAGGCATTGGAAGATATTTCATATATGCGTTCAATCCCTGATATGAAAGTCATTGTTCCGGCTGATTGCGTAGAAGTTGAGCAAGTTATCAAATATGCAGCAGTTACATCCGGTCCAATGTATATTAGAATTCCAAGAACCAATCTAAAAACCATATTTGACCCTAAAGAATATAAATTTAACCCTGTTGCCGGAATAAAATTGAGAGATGGCAAGGATTTAACTATTGTTTCTAATGGTGAAACATTAATTGAAGTTTTGAATGCAGCGCAAAAATTGCACGAAGTCGGAATTGAGGCTGATGTACTGCATTATCCTGTTGTTAAGCCTTTCCATCATTTAGCACTTAAAGAAAGTGCAACTAAAACAAAAAAAGTTGTTGTGGTTGAAAATCATAGCATTATTGGTGGTCTTGGTTCTGCAGTTTGCGAATCGTTGTGTCAATATGTGCCAACAAAAGTATATAGAATAGGCACAAAAGATACATTCGGACAATCAGGCGAACAAAGACAATTGATGGAGTTTTATGGCTTAACCAGCGGAAAAATTTATGAGAAAATAATTAAATTCATGGATGTAAGATGATAGTTGTAAGAGATTTAGTAAAACAATATAAGAATAAATATGCACTTAGGGGAATTAACCTGCATATTCAACCCGGTGAGTTTGTTTTTTTGGTGGGCTCATCAGGGGCAGGTAAATCAACTTTGATGAAGATGTTGTATCTTGAAGAACGTCCAACAAGAGGAAATGTTTACGTTGCAGGGATTGACATTGGAAATCTTGCGCCGAATAAAATTCCAAGTTTAAGAAGATGCATGGGTATTGTATTTCAAGACTATAAACTTCTTCAAAATCATACTGTATATGATAATATTGCTTATGTTATTCGAACAATGGGCATTTCATCTCGTGAAATCGAATCAAGGGTAATGGGAGCACTAAAAGTTGTTGGTCTTGAAGATAAGTATCGTTCAAAACCTTGTGAGTTATCCGGCGGTGAACAACAAAGAGTTTCTATTGCTCGTGCTATTGTAAACGGTCCTCCATTGTTAATTGCAGATGAGCCAACAGGTAATTTAGATCCAAAGAATTCCCTTGAAGTTATGCAAATATTAGAGCAGGTTAACCAAAGAGGGATTACAATTTTAGTTTCTACACATGATCAGGCAATGGTTAATTATTTTAGAAAAAGAGTTATAACTCTTGATCATGGACAAGTAATTAGAGATATTCAAGCAGGAACTTATGACTAGGAAAGTTAGAAATCAAAATATTAAGCAAAGAGTAAAATCTCATATTCCTAAAGATTGGATGAGTGAGATTAGAATAACATATAGAATTATCATGGAAACCTTTAAGGGGATTGCTCAAACAGGATTAGTTAATATAGCAATTATTACAACGATTGCTGCTATATTGACAATTTTTGGTTCAATTTTTAGAGTAACTCTTGCTGTTAATTCATTTGTAAATTCTATGGGTTCAGCTTTAGAGGTTAGTGCTTATTTATCTGACGATGCTAACATTAATGAAACAATTGTAAAAGTTAGAGCTCTTGAACATGTCAAAAAAGTGTCATATATTTCAAAAGATACTTCTTGGATTGAATTAAAAAAAGAAATTGATGTTCCGGATATTAACAATCCGCTGCCTGATACACTTCATGTGAAACTTGATGATACTAAAAACATTAATTCCGTTATGAATGAATTAAAGAAGATAGATGGAATTAATGATACAAGTTATGCAAAAGATTTAGTTCAAAAATTTGAAATGATAAATGCAATAATTAATACCGCAACTTTAGTGTTTGTTGTAATAGTCTGCATTTTAACGATAGCAATAATTAATAATACGATAGAATTGGTTATTCAATCCAGAAAAGAAGAAATAGAAATCATGCGTTTAATGGGTGTATCTAATTGGTATATTAAAACACCTTTGGTTTTACAAGGCGCAATCTATGGCTTTTTAGGTGCTTTAGTTGCAATAATACCTGTTGATATTGTCCAAAAATATATCATAAAAATGCATGAATTTTTCATGATTTCGATTGACCCAATGGCTCAATTTACCGTACTATTTAGTGTATTAACTCTTGGAGTTGCATTTAGTTCTATAGGAAGTTTCTTGAGTATAAAGAAACATTTGCAGGTATAAAAATATGATGAATAATAATCCAAATAAATTAGACCCCCAACAATTGGCGGCAGAATTTAAAGAAATTCCTCCTATGCCCAATGTTATGATTAAGGCATTAAATATTATAAAAAACCCTGCAACAGGTATAGCAGAACTTGCAAAAATTATGCAGGTTGACCAAGCAATTTCTACTAAAACACTGAGTCTCGTAAATTCTGCTTTCTATGGTTTTAGACAACAAATTACATCAATCAATAAAGCACTTGTTGTTTTAGGTATGATGAAAGCAAAAAATATCATCATGAGTTTAGCACTAAAACAAATGATGACAGCGCAAGGAAGCCGCGAACTTTGGGAACATTCTATTAAGTGTGCTGTGGCTGCTGAAATCTTGGCAAAAGAATATAAGGTGATTAATCCTGACGACGCTTTTGTTATTGCTTTTTTACATGATATTGGAAAAATGCTTTTAAATTCAAAAAACCCGCTAAAATATTCAAAAGTGAGATATTTGGCTTCTCAGGGTAATGTTGATTTGGTTGAAATTGAAGATATGCAATTTGGCACAAATCACTGTGTTTTAGGCGCGTTAATATCTAAAAAATGGCAATTGCCTGTTATATTAACTAATTGTATTAGATACCATCATGATCCATTACAAAGCTCGCTTCCTACTGTTTGCGGCATTATATATTGTGCAGACAGATTGGTACAAAATAATATGCCAACGCCTCTTTTAGACCCAAAAATTATGAGCAAAATGGATTTTACAATTAATGATCCGGTTGCCCTTAGAGAAACAATTTTAGCTAAAGCTGCAATTTTCCTAAAGGAAATGGCATCTCCAAATTAGATATTGCAATTTATAAATTTTTTAATTTCATCTATGTGTGAAATTTTGTCTGATTCAATATAAAATCTTAAAAGTGGTTCTGTGCCGCTTTTTCTAATTAAAAGCGAAGTTAAGCCGTTATTTAGAAATAATTTTATTCCGTCAAGTTCAAGCTTTTCTTTGATTTCTAATGAAGAAATTTTATTGAAATTTTTAAATTTTTCTTGAATTTCAATAACTTTTTTATCATCATCAAGTTTAATATCTACTCTGTCAGTGTGGAATGTTGCACCAATAAAATCGTTTATTTCTTTAACTAATTGATTTAGAGTTTTATTTTCTCTTGCTATCATCTCTATTATTAATAGGTTTGCAAATAAGCCGTCTTTTTCAGGAATATGATTGCCCACTGATAATCCTCCTGAATCTTCGCCGGCTAGGATTGTTTCATTTTTTCTCATTTGTTCGGATAACCATTTAAAGCCAACAGGAGTGGTTATTGTTTTAATATTTAATTTTTTAGCTACAACTTCAACAGCATTTGATACTCCTACTGTTTTAATCATTGCTCCTTTTTTCCCAATTGATACAAGATATTTTAAGAGCATAGCAAGGATAATATTTGGACTTATATAATTTCCTTTTTCGTCTATAATACCGTATCTATCAGCATCACCATCATTAGCTACAACTATATAGCCTTCTTTTTTATGTTTCATAAATTTTTCTTTTGGTTCAGGTAAGCCTCCGCCAAAGTCGGAAGAATGAAACATGTTGCAGCTTTCATATTGGATGTTGTGTTTATCTAAAATTTTATCAAAATAGCCTATAGATGCGCTAAATAAACCATCATAGATAATTTTAGGTTGATTTTTTTTGATAATATCAAAATCAATTATATTTTCAAGATGTTTAAAATATTCATTTTCTAAGTCTTCTTCAATTATTTCACCTTGTGATTTTAATTCAATTTCTTTATCAAGGTATTTTAAAATTTCATCTGTTATTTCTTTTGTTGCTGGTCCTGCGTAATTTGGAATAAATTTAATTCCTTGATATTCTTTTGGGTTGTGTGAAGCAGTAAACATTATTGCGCCTATTGAATTTGGATAATATTTAGCGCAATAAGCTACAATTGGAGTTGGAACAACTTTTTTAGATAGAACAACTTTGTAACCATAGTTTTTTAGTAATTCTGCACTGAAAATTGCAAAATCTTTAGCCATAAATCTTGGATCATAGCCGATTATTATTGTATTTTTATTTGAATTTAAATTTTTAATATATAAACTTATTGCATTGATAATTCTTTCTACTGTTTCAAAAGTAAAATCTTTAGCTATAATTCCTCTAAAGCCGTCTGTTCCGAATTTTATAATTGTTTTTTGCATAATTTCTCCTATAGCTAAATTATATATTAAAAGTTTTTGTTTAAAAATTATTTTTGTAATACAATTAATTTATTATGATGAAAGTTTATTTAGGAATAGATGTAGGTTCCGTTACTACAAAAATCGCTTTGGTTGATGAAAACGGTAAACACGTAGATAGTTATATGACACGCACCGCAGGACAACCTGTTATAGCGGTTCAAAAGTGTCTTGATAATTTATTATCTCAGGCACAGGGCAGAGAATATGACATTTGCGCCGTAGGTACAACAGGTTCAGGCAGAAATTTAGCCGGTGCTTTAGTTGGTGCTGATGTAATTAAAAATGAGATAACAGCGCATGCGGTTGCTGCAAGCTCTGCTATACCAAATGTTCAAACAATTCTTGAAATCGGCGGTCAAGATTCAAAGATTATAATTTTAAGAGATGGTATTGTAATAGATTTTGCTATGAATACTGTTTGTGCAGCTGGTACAGGAAGCTTTCTGGACCACCAAGCACAAAGACTAAATGTTGATATCAAAGATTTTGGCGATATTGCACTTAAATCTAAATCACCTGCAAGAATTGCAGGGCGTTGCGGAGTATTTGCCGAATCCGATTTAATTCACAAACAGCAATTAGGCTATGCTGTTGAAGATTTGTTATATGGTTTATGTCAAGCTTTAGTTAGAAACTATATTTCTAATCTTGCACTTGGCAAAGACTTATTGCCTTGTATATCTTTCCAAGGCGGTGTTGCAACAAATAAAGGCATGGTTAAAGCTTTTGAAGAAGCATTGGGTCATGAAATCATAGTTCCGCAAAACCATCAAACTATGGGCGCAATAGGAGCAGCCATGCTTGCTATGGAACATCATCAATTTACAAACCAAAAAACAAAATTCAAAGGTTGGACAATAAAAGACCTTGAATTCCATTCTATAACTTGTTCTTGTACAGGATGTTCAAATAATTGCGAAGTTATTACCATTTTAGAAGGCAAAGAGCAACAAAATAGAGAAGAAATCAAAAAGATTTCAGACATCAAAGGCAATATCATTGCTCGCTGGGGCGGCACTTGCGGCAGATGGGATATTAATTAACCTAACCTATCTTTATTGTTCTTATTGAAGATAACAAAAATTTAGTATATTCATCTAAAGGATTATCAAAGAGTTGTTGAGTTTCTCTGAACTCAACAATTTCGCCTTTGTTCATAACAGCAATTTTATCGCTTAAATATCTTACAAGATTTAAATCATGCGAGATAAATAAAATAGTTAAATTCAATTTTTTTCTCAAATCAATTAAAAGATTAACAATGGAAGCACAAATGCTAACATCAAGCGCACTAACAGGCTCATCCGCCACAATGAACTTAGGTTTTAAAATTAAAGCTCTTGCAATTGCAATTCTTTGCCTTTGCCCTCCCGAAAATTCATGAGGATATTTTTCTAAATCCGCTTTTGAAATTCCTACAAGCTCAATTATTTCATCTATTCTTTCTTTTTTATTTTTTTCTTTGTGGATAATTAAAGGTTCTAAAAGCGTGTCTTTTATTTTCATCTTAGGATTTAAGCTTGAATAGGGATTTTGAAAAATCATTTGAATTTTTTTTCTATATTCAAAAGTTTCTTTTTTATCTAATTTTAAAATATTTTGATTTTCAAAATAAATTTCACCTTTTTCAGGAGTAATCAATTTTAAAATACAATTTGCTAAAGTTGATTTTCCGCAACCTGATTCACCAACCAAAGAAACAATCTCGCCTTTTTTTATATCCAGATTTATATTTTTTAAAACAAGCGCAGAGTCCTTTTTGGGGCTCAAAAAGGACTCCTCAATTTTATATGTTTTTTCTAAATTTTTAATTGAAATTAAAGTATCGTTCATTATTTAATTATACCAGATATTCTTTAAGATATTGCGTTTCTTCAGATTTTCTTAATTTTTTCAAACTCTCCATTTCAATTTGTCTTATTCTTTCTTTTGAAAAACCTAAAATATTCCCCAACTCCTCCAGTGTCCTTACTTTTCTGTTGTCGATACCAAACCTGTTTAAGATAATAAATCTTTCTCTGTTATTTAATAAATCCAGTGCACAATTGATATCTTTTTTAAAATCAATTTTTTCAATTCTCTGATTTGGTGCATTTTCAACGGTGTCCGCTATATAATCCTCTAAAGATAAATCTTGAGCAACTGGTGTATCAAAACTAATCGGTTCTTTAATTATTGATTCTTTTGTTATTTTTATTTTTTTTACTGTTGTTTTTAAATATTGTGCAAGTTCTTCATCAATAGGTTCTCTACCTAAATCAACGCTTAATTTTATCATTGCCTTTTTAAGATTTCTGATTTTATCACCCATATGAACAGGTATCCTAATCGAACGAGAACTGTTTGCAATAGCTCTTATTATGGTTTGTTTTATCCACCAAGTTGCATAGGTTGAAAATTTAAACCCTTTTTTATAATCAAATCTGCTTGCAGCTTTAATTAAACCCAAAGAACCCTCTTGCACTAAATCCATAAACAAAATTCCCTGTCCTGTGTATTTTTTTGCTATTGATATAACCAATCTTAAATTTGCCTGAATTAACTTCTTTTGAGCAATCAGGGCTTCTTTTTTTGTTCCCTCCTTTATTTTTCTTCCGATTTCTTTTTCGTCATCTCTACTCAAAAGCTTAATCCTGCTTATATCTTTTAAATACATTTGAAGAACTTCATCTTTATTTGCTATTACATTAAACGTTTTTATTTCATCTTGTTCTTCTTTTTCATTAACATCCATAAACTCATAATTATACTCAGCATTCATCCTGCAACTCCATCAACTGTCCTCATTTCTTTTGACGAATGTTTTAAAAAATTGTTTCATTATGTTAATTTTTGTAAATCTGTACTATAAATTTAGCAAAATTTTTTAGGGTTTATTTTTTTTGATGTTAATATTGTTAAGGAAATGGTTTTTAATATGATTACACCTATTAGATTTTCGGCAAATTACGCTAAAGGCGATGAGGAAGTTTTAGAAATACCTTCATGGGTAAATGAGCCATATAGACTAAAAAGACAACAAAAACTTCAAAGACAACCTGTTGAAGATGTTTATGTAAAAACATATCCAAACAAAAAATCAACAAGACGTAACGACGCTTATTATGCAAAAAGAAATGAGCTTGCCATAAAACAATTAGCTGCCATCGGTATTGCAACCATGGCAATGATAGGTGCAGTTATAATCCCAACAGCGGTAAAATCAGGAGACAAAAAAGAAGAAACTTCTTCATCAAATATAATTTCAGAAGCTTACAACGAAAGCTTTGAACCCGTAGAAGAATATTTAGCAAAAGCTCCTGAAGTTCCTGAACCTGCCGTTGAAGTTATGCCAATAGAATCAATCAAAGATGAAATTTCCAATGTTGAAGAACCATCAGAAGGAACCATTGAAAGTTCAGAAATGATTGATGAAATATCTGAAAATTATAAAACCCCAGATGAAACAGAAACAATAGAATCAAGCGAGACAACAGCTTCAGAACTTGAAGAATCGTCACAAGAAACTATTGAAAGTTCAGAAATGATTGATGAAACATCCGATGAAATCGATAGTGAAATAAATAACCAAACCTACAATATACCTGATTTTGAGATTAATTTATCACAAGAACAAGCAAACTCTCTTGAAGCATTTTTAGACAATTGGAACAATAATAGAGATATTTATGAACAAACCTCGCAATTAACAAATGTTCCTGCGGAATTGATTGCAGCAATTCATTGGCGTGAAAGCACGGGCGATTTTGGCGCATGCCTGCACAATGGAGCTGATATAGGTAATACAATAGAT
>CALURR010000059.1 GCA_944323195.1 Candidatus Gastranaerophilales bacterium | reverse complement strand
ACGCTTCTTGAGCAATATCAGCATCTGTAATGATTGATTTAGCACTTGATAGGTTTTCATATTGAGTTGTTAGGGTATCAAGAGCTGATTCTAAACGGTTTTGAACAGAACCAATTTCTGATTTTCTGCTTGTAATATTATCAATTGCTGCATCAAGATTTTGAACTGCTTCTGCAAATGAACCTGCAGCGGGTTTTTCAGGTGTATCAGGACCTGCCGGAGTTGCTGGATCATTATTCATTGCAGTCAAGTCAAAACCTGCTGCCATACCGGTTAAAGAAGAAAATGTTACTTTTTCAAAAATACCTTTATCGGCTAAAATTGTGTTATCTTCTGTGTAGTCTGCTCCTACTTGCAAGGTTACGCCATCTTGCTGTAATCCTTCATCATTAAACAATGAAAGTGAAGAATATTTTGATGATGTTGAAATACGATTAATTTCAGCTATACGTTCAGTTACTTCATCTTGCATAGCCTGAATTTCATCTTCAGAATATGTACCGTTTTTAGCTTGCAAAGTTAAGTCACGAATTCTTGATAAATTGTCTTGAATTACATCAAGATTACCTTCAACGGTAGACAACATAGCATTACCGTTTTGTACGTTATTTTGAGCAATTTTGTTACCATCCAATTGCACTTGCATACGAGCAGAAATAACTGTACCGGCCGCATCGTCTTTTGCTGAATTTACTTTTAAACCTGAAGACATACGCTCCATGGCTTGAGACAAACCACTTGTAGATTTTGACAAAAGACCTTGAATCTTAATTGAATCAACATTAGTGTTAATAACTACTGACATAAATGAGCTCCTTTCATAAAGCCTTAGTAATACATCCTTGTGCTTATTAAATTTAGTTACAAAGAAACAATGCACCAAAACGAAAGAAGTCTAACAAAGATGACAATCATTTTTACAAAATTAACAATTTAAAAAAATAAAATGTCGATTTTACAATAATTTCCAAGATTTGAAAAATTAAGAAATGTAAATTTTTAAAATTCAAGTTACAAAACTAATCTAATGGGAAAGTTTTTAAAATAAATTCCCTTTCATCATTGATATTGTTGTATTTTGAAGGGTTATTAAACTTTTCAATTAATAGTTTGTTAAAAATTTCAGAAAATAACTTACCTTTTTTATATCCTAATTCAATTAAATTATCACCGGTTATAAAAAAATTAATTTTACTTATTTTTAAATAATCCAAAACATCATTATCAAAAGTTTTATATAAATAATAAGCCAAATATTCTTTTTTATATTTTGAAAAAATCTTCATTTTCTCAATAATCGATAAATCATTCAATTTTTGGATACAAGTATTTTGCAAAACCATAAATAAAAACTCAGAAATCTGAATATCATTTAATGATAAATCAGAAATTACACTATTAATTTTATTTATATCAACTTTCAGCTCATCATCAAACAAAATTCTATAATATTTTTTTTCAATTACCTCACAAAAAACATCGATATATGAGCTTGATATAAATATTTTTTTAAATACTGATTCAACCCTTGATATGGACATATTTAATCTATCAACATGATTTAAATAATCATTTATTAAGAAATTATCTGCGCAAGAAAAATCAACATTTAAACGATATTTAAATCCAACCCCCCTAAGAATTCTTGTTGGATCATCGATATAACTGTTAGAATGTAAAACTCTTAAAATCTTATTATTTAAATCACTAACACCATCAACCAAATCAATTAAAGAGTATGTAATTCTATCATTGACTAATTTTAATTCACAATATAGGGAATTAATTGTAAAATCGCGCCTTTTTACATCATCAAAAAGACCCACCCCAACACTATCGACAACAGGCAAGCAACCGCTAAAAGGGTATTTTTCAGTTCTTGTTGAAGCAACATCAAACTCTAAACCTTGATATAGAACTTTAACAGTATAAAAATCTTTATGTATTGATTTTATTTCCAATTCAGGTATTCTTGAACAAAATTCAATTGCATTACCCAAAATTATAAGATCAATGTCCTTTGTTTTAATTCCTAAAAGATTATCTCTTACGACTCCTCCTGCAAAAAACACCCTAATCTTTTGATTAAGGGCGTTTTTCAAGACTATTTTTAAAAAATTCTCAGTTTTATAATCAAAATTAAACTGCATTATTAACCTTATTTTTTAGATAACACTTCAGGATAATTTTTTTCAATAAAGCTTGTATTAAAATCACCTGAAATAAAATTATAATTGTTTAGAATTTTCTTGTGGAAGCCAATAGTTGTCTTAACACCGGTAATTACGTAGTCATTAAGAGCTCTTAGCATTCTTTTTCTTGCTTCCTCTCTATCTCTTCCCCAGCAAATTACTTTTCCGACTAAAGAATCATAATACGGAGGAATTTTATATCCTGTATAAGCATGTGAATCAACTCTGGTTCCAAAACCGCCTGGGGCAATATAACCTTCAATTGTACCAGGACAAGGCATAAAACATTTTTCATAATCCTCAGCATTAATACGACATTCAATAGCATGACCCATTAATTTAACATCATCTTGAGTATATGAAAGTTTTTCACCTTGAGCTACTTTAATTTGTTCCTTAACAATATCAACATTAGAAATCATTTCAGTAACACAGTGCTCAACTTGAACCCTGGTATTCATTTCCATAAAATAGAATTTTTTATTTTTTGGATCGGATTCATCTAATAAAAATTCAATTGTACCTGTGCCTTCGTAATTTATTGATTTGGCTGCGTTAATAGCAGCTTCGCCCATTTGTTTTCTGATTTCTTCAGATATAGCAACAGAAGGAGCTTCTTCTAGAAGTTTCTGATTACGTCTTTGAACAGAACAATCTCTTTCGCCTAAATGAATAACATTACCATAACTATCTGCTAAAATCTGAACTTCAATATGTCTTGGGTTTTCAATAAATTTTTCAACATAAACTTCAGGATTAGCAAATGCACTTTGTGCTTCAGAACGACACAAGTTAAAAGCATCATCCAATTCATCATCTTTTCTAACAATTCTCATACCTTTACCACCGCCACCGGCAGTTGCTTTAATAATGATTGGATAACCTACTTTTTTCACAAATTCTCTAATGGTATCCGTATTATCTACAATACCTAACCCAGGAGTAATAGGCACGCCATTCGCTTCCATTGTAGCTCTTGCGTTTGCCTTATCACCCATTTTCATCATTGCGCTTGCACTAGGTCCGATAAATTTTATGTGATGTTCTTCACATATATCTACAAAATCTGCTCTTTCAGACAAAAAGCCATACCCCGGATGTATTGCATCTGCTCCGGATGTAAGCGCAACAGAAATCAAAGCAGGTATATGCAAATAACTCTTTGCACTTTGAGCAGGACCAATACAATATGCCTCATCTGCTAATGAAACGTGTAAACTTTGAGCATCAGCTTGAGAATATACAGCAACAGTTGCAATTCCTAACTCTCTACATGCTCTGATGATTCTAACGGCAATCTCACCTCTATTTGCAATTAATACTTTTTTAAACATACTTATAAACCTTAAAAAGCAAAGGCATTAATCATGCCTTTGCTATATTACAAATCCCCTTTATTCGACATACATTAAAACTTGGCCATATTCAACACTTTGACCATCTTCAACGCAAATTTGCGTAATTTTACCTGAAACTTCAGATTCAATTTCATTCATTAGTTTCATGGCTTCTACGATACAAACAACTTGACCTGCACTAACCACATCGCCAACTTTTACAAATGGCTTAGCACCAGGAGCAGGAGCAGCATAAAAAGCACCAACCATAGGAGAAGTTATAGCTGTACCTTTTGGCTTATCAGCTTGTTTTTCCTCTTTTTGAACAGGTGCTTGTACTGAACTATTTTGCACAACAGGAGCACTAACCGGCGCCTGAGTAGAACCTTGCATATACACAGCTTCTTTTCTTACTGTAATAGCTTGCTCGCCGTCTTCTAAAATAATTTCAGTCAACTGGTTATCAGCAATTACTTTAGCAATTTTTTCAATATACTCTATTTCATATTTCATCTTAGGTATCCTTACACTCTATCTAGATATTCATTTGTTCTTGTGTCAATTCTTAAAACATCCCCAACTTGAATAAAGAAAGGAACATTAACAACCGCACCGCCATCTAATGTTGCAGGTTTAGAACCGCCTTGAGCAGTGTTTCCTTTTTCAGCCGGTGGAGTATCAATAACTTCAAGCTCAACAAAGTTAGGCAAATCAATACCAATAATCTTTGAATCATGCATTAAAATTTGCACTGTCATGTTTTCTTTAAGATATTTTATTCCATCACCCACTCTATCAGCAGGAACAGGTAATTGTTCATATGTTTCAAGGTCCATCATAACCAAATCAGAACCTTCTTTATATAAATATTGCATTTCGCGTCTGTCTAACATTGCTTTTGCAACTTTTTCACCGGCTCTAAAAGTTTTTTCGACAACTTGTCCTGTTTCAACGTTTTTTAATTTTGTTCTAACAAAAGCTGCACCTTTACCGGGTTTTACGTGTAAAAACTCAACAACAGACCATAATCCGTTATCAATATCTAATGTTAAACCTGTTTTTAAATCATTTACTGAAATCATATATTATTCCTGTTAATCTAATCTTCAAAGTCTATTTTATCATAAACTTGATTTTTTACATAAAAATTTTGGTCATTCTTTGCGATTTGTAATAATTCCAATGGAGCATTGTTAATATTTACGAGGATTTTGGCAGTTTTTTCCCTGATTGTATAATCGCAAAATTTGATAGTATTTTTTAATATTTCAATAATTTTTGAGTTATTTTTATTTGTTAAACAAACACAAAGCGCTTCTAAATACCAATAAAGTGCAAAAAGTTTTTTATTTTTAGCATGGTTTTTTCGATTTTTTTTATTATTATCGAATAAATCCCCTGTATTATCTTGATATTCCTTAATTTCAAGCAACAGAGCATTTATTCTTTCAATTATTTTACTTTCAAAAAAAGGTTTTAATTCATCTAATAAATTAATTACATTACAAACAGCTCTGGAAATATTAGGATTTATATCAATAATTGCATCCAATAATTTATTTTTTGAAATGTCTGAAAAGAAATATATTCTAAAATCGCTTATAAACTCTTCAAGTTTATAAGCAGTAATTTCCCTGACAGGCGTAGAGTGCCTAGTTAAATGATTAATAAAAATATTAAAATCATCCTGAGATGAAAAATTTGAAAGATTTATAATTGAAAAAATCTTTTCAAAATCATCAGACTCTTCTTTTTGCAAAATCGAGATTATGTCTTTATACAATACATATTGCTCTTTTGTATAAATATCTTTTAAAAGATTATCCATATCTATAATTAAACCATAACAAAATTATGGAGCAAAAAAGAATAAAAAAAATTTATAATTAAATTTGATTTAAGAAAATAAATCATTAAAAAACTAATATGAACGAGGTTAAAATGGATATAATCAAAAAACTTTTCAACTTTAACGATGATGAATCATCTGCAATAGGCTTGTGCAAATTTAATGATGACTTTTTTAAACTATCTGAATCAAAACAAAGAGTAAAAGATAGAATAAGAAAAGACGCTACATTATCTCAAATCTTAAAAAGAAGTGTATAAATTAAGCAAATTGTGAAATTATTAGGTTGAAATTATGCACAACAAAAGGAATAAATATTCCTAAAAGCATGCCACAGAAAACTTCCAAAGGAGTATGCCCCAATAGCTCCTTTAAGGCTGCGTATGGCTTAACTTCTTGATTTTTTTGAACAAACTCATCGACTAGTCGATTTAAGGTTGCGGCAGTTTTACCTGCTGCACGCCTTAATCCTGCGGCATCTTGCATTATTACTAAAGAAAATCCTAAAGAAACCGCAAAAAGCAAAGAATCTAGCCCATCTATTAAGGCAACAGATGTAGATAAAGCAATCACACCCGCTGTGTGAGAACTTGGCATGCCTCCGGTTGTTGTAAAAATCTTAAAATTAATTTTTTTATGAGTACATAAATATGTAATTACTTTAATACATTGTGCAATAGAAGCAGCCAATAATCCACTCGCCAAAGCCTCATAACCTGTATTATAAAACTGAAAATCTCCCACTATCTTTTCACCTTTTCAATAAGCATGTTGTAAATATTATCAAATACTTCAGATTTGATATTAAGCGAACTTAGTATACCATGATTTTTATCTATTAGGCTATAAAAAATATTTTTAGCTTCTTCTAAACCATATACGCTAACATATGTCATTTTGTTTTCAAGTTTATCTTTTCCTGCAGTTTTACCCAATTCATCAGTAGTTAAAGTACAATCAATAATATCATCATAAACCTGAAATAATATCCCAAAATTATCTGCATAAAGGGCTAATTTCGTTAATATTTCTTTATCAACATTGGCAAATTTAGCACCCATCAATATTGCACATTTAAAAAGTGCACCTGTTTTATATTTATGGATATATTTTAAATTTTCAATATCAATTTTTTTATTCTCAGCATTAATATCGGCACATTGTCCGGCCACTATTCCTTTGGCGCCCGCACAAATTAAATAATCCCTAACAATATCCAAAGTAACATTTGGAGAAATATATTTTGGCATTTTGTCAATAATTAATTGTGCACCAAAAGAAATTAATGCATCCCCTGCCAGAGTTGCTATAGCTTCACCATAAACTTTATGATTAGATGGCTTCCCTCTCCTCATATCATCATTATCCATAGATGGCAAATCGTCATGGATTAAGCTATAAGCATGCATAATTTCCAAAGAACATGCCAAAGGCATTGCATCATCAATAGAAGCGCCAAATAGTCTTGCAATTTCAAGACACATTATTGCTCTCAATCTTTTACCATCCAAAAGTGTGGTATATGCCATAGAGTCCCAAACTTGAGATGAATATGATGAATTTTTTGAATACTCATGGAAATACTTTTTTAAATTATCTTGAATTAAATCTTTATATTCGCTAAATTTCATTATCTTCTTCCTTAATCTTTTGTTTTTGAGTATTTCTTGAAACCATTCTTTTTCTTTTTGAAATTTTCAAACTTATCCTATGACCTGTTTTTTTATTAAAGGTCTCCTCTTTAATACTTCTTTTTGAAATAAGTTCTCGATATTCAATTGCTTCAGCTAAAAAAGCCAAATAACTTTCATATCTTGATATTTCTATTTTATCTAAATTATCATAAACACAGCAAATACCTTTTTGATTAACATTATGTAAACAATCGCTATATTTACATTCATTAGAATATATCTTAAGGTCATCAAACAAATCAATTACTTTATCAGGTAATAAAAAATCAAACTTTAAATTTGAAAACCCCGGAGTGTCAATAATTTTAAAATTGCCAAACTCAATAATTTCACAATGTCTTGTAGTGTGGCATCCTCTTTGTGTTTTAGATGAAACACCTCCGGTTTTTAAATTAATATCAGGATTTAAACTATTTAACAACATTGACTTTCCAACACCGGATAAACCACACAAAGCGATTGTTTTATCTTTTATAAATTCCTTTAAATCTTGCAAATCGAGTTTATTTTTAGCGCTTATAAAAAAAGTTTTATAATTTAATCTTTCATAAATATCTTTTATTTCTTTTTTTATTTTTTCTAAATTTTCTTCCAAATCTTCTTTATTTAAAACAACCGCACAATCAACATTACAATATTTCAAATAAGTCAAATATCTGTTTAATTGAATATAATCCAAATCGGGTTCTTTTATTGAACACACCACAAGCATTAAATCAATATTTGCAACTTTAGGCCTTAAAAGAAAATTTTTTCTGTCTAATCGAGAAACAATAAAATTTTTATCAATACTAAGCTCGACAAAATCACCAACAACAATATCGATTTTTTGTTTTTTTAAAACTTCTCTCAATTTGCAAACAAATTCATCATGTTTAGAATTCTTAACATAATAAAAATCCGAATGTATTTTATATACTTGTGCTTGCATAGTTTAATAATAGTTAAAAAATTTACGTTTAGCAATGATTTGTATTGATTTAAAATTTTAGTATATAATTACAGTAAATTATTTGGTGAGGATATTATTTATGACTTTAACCGATTGGTTTAATAAAAGAAAAATACAGCAAATTGCTGCACGTGATAACGATGTACATATAGATGATTCCATAGGAAAACTTTGGACACTTTGCTATAACTGCTCCAGTCAACTTCCCAAAAAAGATTTAGAAAATAATCTAATGGTTTGTCCAAATTGCGACTATCATTTCAGAATAGGCGCAAGAAAAAGAATTGAACTAATTGCGGACGAAAATAGCTTTGAAGAAATGTTTGCAAACATTAAACCATGCGACCCATTGGAATTTGTTGATACACAATCATATAAAGCGCGCCAAGAATCTGCCAAAGCTAAATCAGGTCTTGACGATGCAGTTATAACAGGTACATGCCTAATAGACGGACAAAAAACCGCAATAGCAGTCATGGATTTTGAATACATGGGTGGTTCAATGGGTTCTGTAGTTGGTGAAAAAATCACTAGAGTTCTCGAATATGCACTAGAACACAGATTACCATCTATTGTATTTACATCATCAGGCGGCGCTCGTATGCAAGAAAGTGCACTAAGTTTAATGCAAATGGCAAAAACCAGTTGTGCAGTTGCCAAATTAAACGAAGCAAAATTACTTTATATTACAGTATTATGCGAACCGACTTTTGGCGGAGTTACAGCTTCATTTGGCACAATCGGAGATATTATTATAGCTGAAAAAGGTGCAAGAATTGGCTTTGCAGGAAGAAGGGTAATCGAGCAAACCATAAGACAAAAACTACCGGCTGATTTCCAAACTGCAGAATATTTATTGAAATACGGACAAATCGATTTTATTGTAGAGCGAAAAGATATGAAAGAAAAATTATCTAAACTAATTGCCCTACACACCAAAAAATAAGGAAATAAAAATGAGCGATATAAATAAAAAAGTTCAAATTTTAGATTTTGAAAAACCCATTTACAAAATGCAAGATAAAATAGAAGAATTAAGAAAAACCAGCAAAGACGCGAACATAAACTACGATAATGAGATTGAAAAATTGGAAGAACAAACAAAAGTGTATAAAAAAGAACTATATGAAAAATTAGAACCCTATCAAAAACTACAAATTGCACGTCATCCGCAAAGACCAAACTTTATGGATTATGTACATTTTATGTGTGAAGATTTTATCGAACTTCACGGAGATAGACATGGTTATGACGATAAAGCAATTGCAGGCGGTATAGCAAAAATTGACGGCAAACCGGTTATGCTTATTGGAACAATGAAAGGTAAGTCTACAAAAGAAAATCTTGAGTGCAACTTTGGCATGCCACAACCCCAAGGTTACAGAAAAGCACTTAGACTCTTTGAACATGCCAATCGCTTTGATTTACCTATAATAACATTAATTGACACCATGGGTGCATACCCCGGAATGAAGGCCGAAGAAATGGGGCAAGGCGAAGCCATTGCAACAAACTTAAAAGAAATGGCAAAATTGGATGTACCTATTATTGCCGTAATTACAGGTGAAGGCTGTTCAGGCGGCGCTCTTGGTTTAGCTGTAGCAAACAAAGTTATGATTTTAGAGCATGCTTATTACACGGTAATATCCCCTGAAGGGTGTGCATCAATATTATGGAAAGATGCTTCAATGGCTAAAATTGCTACAGATTCACTAAAAATAACAGGAGAAGACTTATTAAAATATGGAATTGTAGATGAAGTTATTAAAGAGCCTATTGGCGGTGCTCACTACAATGCAGAAGAAATGGCAAACAATTTAAAAATCGCCTTAGTTAATTCTCTTAAAGAATATGAAAACTTATCAAACGAAGAATTAAGAAAACAAAGATACTCAAAATTCAGACACATGGGTGTTTTTGTTCAATAAAATAAACACAAACAAGACAATTACTAGATGGAAGAAAAATGTTAACTAAAATCAGGCAATTAATAGCCAAAAAAAGTTTATTGGGAGTATTAGTATTATATTTATTTTCAACATTGAAAGTGCATGCAGCGCTTTCAATGCCAACAATAACTGTTGGCATGAAAGATATGAATACTCCGCAAGATTTTACGCAAGGCGTTCAAATTTTAATAATGCTGACTATTTTAACCCTAGCTCCAAGCATTATTATCATGACTACAGCCTTTATAAGAATTGTTATAGTATTATCTCTAACTCGTCAAGCAATAGGTACAACAACACTGCCTCCAAACCAAGTTATTGTTGGTTTAGCTTTAATATTAACATTCTTTGTAATGTCCCCTACATTGTCCAAAATTAATGAAACAGCATACCAACCCTACACAAAAAATTTAATAACTCAACAACAAGCGCTTGATAATGCAATGGTTCCAATAAGAGACTTTATGTTTAAGCAAACCCACGAATCAGAGCTTGCGCTTTTTGTAAAACTATCTAAAATAGAAAAACCGAAAACAAAAAAAGATGTACCAACGTATGTTTTAATTCCGTCTTTTGTCTTATCAGAATTAAAAACAGCATTTAAAATTGGTTTTGTAATTTTCCTACCTTTTCTTGTTATAGATTTAGTTGTAGCATCCGTACTTGTTTCAATGGGTATGATGTTTTTGCCGCCAACCACAATTGCAATGCCATTTAAATTAATTATGTTTGTAATGGTGGACGGATGGTTCTTGATAACTAAATCATTAATAGAAGGTTTTGTAACATAAGGATAAAAAAATGGATGAAGCTTTATTTTTAACTATATTACAAAAAGCCCTAATGCTTATGATGATTATTTCAGCCCCAATACTTTTGTCCGCAATTGTAGTAGGTTTAGCAATAAGCATTATTCAATCTGTTACGCAAATTCAAGAACAAACACTTACTTTTGTTCCTAAAATATTTGCTGCGGTTTTAGTTTTAATTGTGGCTGCTCCTTGGATGATAGATATATTTACATCAACAACCAAAGAAATGTTTGAGTATATAAAAGTTTTTATTTCATAAGAGGAAAACAATAAAGAATGACACAAATACCAAGTCTTGTAAATTTATTATCTCCATACAATATTGTAATTTACATGCTTGTATTTACAAGAATTACAGGTCTTATTGTGAGTGCACCGTTTTTCTCAAGTATTCAAGCACCGGTTATGACAAAAATTTGGTTTAGTGCAACTATTGCCTTTATCATGTATCCTCTTGTAATTGCCTCAAAAAATTTTATTATGCCACATAGCATGCCGGAATTTATAATACTTATTTCAATAGAGTTTTTAATAGGATATTTAATTGGCTTTGTAGCAAACCTTATTATAGAGGGAGTTAGAATGGCAGGAAGCATTATCTCAATCCAAATGGGTTTGTCAATGTCAGAAGCACTAGACCCTGCTACAGGTGTCAGTTCAACAGAATTATCAAGAGTATACATTTACGTAACAACACTTATTTTTCTTGCAACAGGAGCATATCAAATGCTTTTTATTGCGCTAAATTCAAGTTTTAGCGCAATTCCAATGGGAGTATTTCCAATTCTGGACAATAATGTAATAAGCGCATTATTAAGCCTATTTGCCCAACTGTTTAAAATTTCTTTCGGTGTTGCTTTTCCAATATTTTCCGTTCTTTTAATAAGCGACATGTTACTGGGGCTTATGAGCAAGATGATGCCTCAAATGAATATATATATGGTTGCAATACCTGTTAAAATATACATAGGACTATTCTTATTCTTAGCTTTTTTAGGAGCAACAAATACATACTTACAAGAGATAATTAAAAATTACATGCAAGCAATTAATTTATTGTTTACATAATAAAAGACCATGGCAAACGAACAAAACGAAAAAACAGAAGAGGCGACCCCCAAGCGGAAAGAGAAGGAACGCGACAGAGGTCATATAGCAAAAAGTCAGGATTTTACATCCTCTCTTGTGCTGTCTTTTGGAATAGCATTAATTTTCTCAATGGGTCCAAGAATGCTTGAAGCCATGAAAACCATGCTTGTTTCTACTCTATCAAATTTAAATCCAAAAAATATCTCAGACAACGATACAATAGCAATTTTAGCTCCATTTTTAAACGATTACTGTCAAATTACGCTTCTGTTTTTTGCATTCCTTGCAATAGGGGCAATAATAGTCCTAAGACTTCAAACAGGTGCACTCTTTGCAAAAGAAGCACTAAAACCAAACTTTAATAAATTATCCCCTTCAAATGCCATAAAAGCATTTATAGACAAAATCAATATTTTTAAACCTCGTCAAATGGTTGAATTAATAAAATCTATTGTTAAAACCATTATTGTGGCAATGGCCGGAATAAACGTAATTTTAAAAAGAAAAGAAGAATTATTTTCTCTTATAGGGGCAGACCCTTCCACAGGACTTGTTGTAATGGGCTCTGTTATATTTGAATTATTAGCTACAATATGTATTCTTTTAATTATAATAGGAATTTTAGACAAAAAATATCAAGACTGGGAATACAATAAATCCATTAAAATGTCAAAACAAGAAGTTAAAGAAGAAATGAAAAATATAGAAGGGGATCCAAAAATCAAAGGTAAAATTCGCTCCTTCCAAATGAAAATTTTGCAACAAAAAATGATGTCAAAAGTAAAAGATGCAGACGTTGTTGTAGTTAATCCAACACACTATGCAGTTGCGCTTATGTATGACCCTCTCAAAGTTCCGGCTCCTGTTGTTGTTGCTAAAGGAGTAGATTTTGTCGCTTTTAAAATAAGAGAAATAGCTAAAAATAATGGTGTACCAATTGTAGAAAATAAACCGCTTGCAAGAAGTTTATACAAATTAGTAGAAATTGATGCTATAATACCACAAGAACTATATGTTGCCGTAGCTGAAATTCTACAGTATGTATATTCACAAAAGCGGCGATAATAAGGATGAAATGAAGGATAGTTTTGGGGAAATTAAAAGAGTTACTAAAGAATAATGATATAGTTCTTGCTATAGGTCTTGTTACCATTGTTTTGATGATGGTAATACCAATTCCTGCACAATTATTAGATTTATTATTAACTCTTAATATTTCTTTATCTGTTTTAATTTTATTGGTTTGTCTTTACACCAAAGAACCGCTTGAATATTCAAGTTTTCCAACCATCCTTTTGATTGCTACATTATTCAGACTTGGCTTAAACGTTACATCAACAAGATTAATTTTACTGGAAGCAAATGCAGGATCAGTTATTGAATCATTCGGGCAATTTGTAATTGGTGGAAATTATGTTGTCGGTGCCGTAATATTTGTAATCTTGGTAATAATAAACTTTATGGTTATTACAGGTGGTGCAGGCAGAGTTGCTGAAGTTAGCGCCAGATTTACATTAGACGCCATGCCGGGCAAACAACTTTCAATAGACGCTGACCTAAATTCAGGTCTGATTGACGAAAATGAAGCAAAAAAAAGAAGAAAAGCACTTTTAAGAGAAGCAGATTTTTATGGCACTATGGATGGTGCTTCTAAATTCGTAAAAGGGGACGCCACAGCAGGGATAATAATCACTGTTATTAATATTGTGGGTGGTTTAATTATAGGCATAATACAACATAAAATGCAGCCTATGACAGCTCTTTCAACTTATACAATTTTAACAGTGGGCGATGGTTTAGTTTCTCAAATTCCGGCATTAATTATCTCAACAGCTACAGGTTTAATTATTTCACGTGCCTCAGGCTCAGATAATTCATTAGCTGAAGATATTAGAACAGAAATGTTTCAAAATCCAAAAGTTCTTGGAATTATCAGCGGCCTTTTGCTTGTTATGGGGGTAGTTCCCGGCATGCCCACAATTCCGTTTTTAACAATATCTGCAATAGCAGGCGGATTTAGCTTCAAAAAATATAAAGAAGGAATAGAAGCAAAACAAAAAGCGGAAATTGCTCAAAAGGAAGCAAAGAAAGCAGAAAAACTAGGCAAGAAAAAGAAAAAAGCAACAAGAGAAAGTGTTTTAGAACTTCTAAGTGTAGAAACACTTGAAATAGAGATTGGATACAGACTTGTAAGCCTGCTAGATATTGAAAAAGGCGGAGATTTACTGGATAGAATTTCTCAAATAAGACGTCAAACAGCCCTCGATTTAGGAATTGTATTACCTTCAATAAGGGTTAGAGATAATCTGCAACTGCCACCCAACACCTATCAAATTAAATTAAAAGGAATAACAATCGAAACAGGTGAAGTATATCCAGACAGAAGCCTTGCAATGAATTCAATGGGAGGAGAAGACGACCCTAATATCACAGGCATTAGCGCAATAGAACCCGCTTTCCATCTTCCTGCGATTTGGATTCTTGAAAAAGACAAAGAATACGCCGAATCTGTTGGCTACACAGTCGTTTCAGCAAGCGCCGTTATTTCAACTCATTTAACAGAAATTATAAAGAAAAACGCATCTGAAATCCTTACAAGATCAGATGTACAACAACTTATAGATAACCTTAAAAAAGAAGTTAACGATACATATGTTAATGACTTAATGAAAGAAATGACAACAGCTGACGTTCAGCAAGTAATGCAAAATCTTCTAAAAGAAAGGGTATCTATAAGGGATTTAAAAACAATTTTAGAAACAATGAGCTTACAATATAAAGTTAATAAAAACTACAACTACTTAACAGAGCAATGCAGACAAGCCCTTGCTCGAACAATATGCAAACAAAATCTTTCTGATACAGGAGATTTGCTTGTAATAACTATGACACAAGAAGTTGAACAAGAAATTGCAAAAGGAATAAATCCTGACGGAGAAAGCTTGACCCTAAATCCTGATTTTGTAAAAAGATTAATGGATAGTTTAAATTCAGAATTTGAAAGAGCAATTCAACAAACCGGAAATCAGCCTGTAATATTGTGTTCTTCACCCATAAGGTTGATTTTTAGAAAATTAATCGAAAGAACGTATCCGCAAATAACAATTATGTCGTATAATGAAGTAACAAATAATGTAAAAGCCAAATCAGTCGGCATAATAAGAGCTAATATTAAAACTGCTGCTATGTAAACAAATAGGAATATTGTATGAAAGAACTAATAAAAAGCGCAAAGGATTTTAAAATAATACCAAACAATTTCAAAAGTTCAGGCGCATTCGACGTAATTAATGTTGATGATGAAAAAATAGAAGCCAAACTTATTTTAATAGATGACAAAGAATTATCTGATTATACAGCAGGTTCTAGTGTTGAAGTTTTTGGAGTAAACAGCTTAGGCCTTGTTTATTTTGAAACTAAAATCCTCGATATAAAAGATAAAATAATAACTCTGGCAACCGTTTCAGACTATAGTATCATACAAAGAAGAGAGTATTCTCGTGTAGGTTTAAATCAAGGTAGCGTAATATTTAAGGATTTCGCTCCCGATTTAATAAAAAATGTTGAAGATATATCTGCCGGTGGTATTAAATTAATAACTACTTCTGCATTGGAGTTAGATAAACACTATGATATTGAAATAAATCTATCTAATAACATGAAAATAGAATGTGCTATGCAGCCAATCAGAATAAAAGAAACCGAATATCAAGGACACAAATGTTTCATTACATCAGGTAAATTTGTAAATCTGGAAAATATGGATAGAATAGTTCTTGTTCAATATGCATTCAAAATCAAAATGGAAGAACAAAACAAAGAAAACGACTAAATAATATGCAAAACGAAACGCTATTAATCAAAGAAAAAGATTCAAAATATTCAAAAATGCTTTCATCGCTTTTTTGCTCCAGTTCAATTATAGCGTTATCAATGTTATGCCTTTTGAATAATATGTCTATAGACTTATATAGTGCAGCAATACTGCTAAAAGTAGTATTGCCGGCTTCGTTTTGCTTTTGGTTTATAGGTCTGGTAATAGGTAAAATTTTAGATAACCATAGCGAAGAAATAATTGCAACACAACAAGAAGAAGAAAAGAAAGCATACGAAATTCCAAGTATATTTTCAGACACTTCAACTTCAGTATTTGAAACAGAAGAAAACGCAGGAGATTTATGAACAAAATCGACTTAAATAATCTTGGTTTAAAAAAATATAGAACAATTAAACTAAGTGTTTGGTTTGCTATTTTAATGAGCATTGTAATCATTATTACAACAAGCCTTTTTGCGCTATACACAATGTTTAACATAAAAAATCTTGCAAG
>CALURR010000058.1 GCA_944323195.1 Candidatus Gastranaerophilales bacterium | reverse complement strand
TAATAAAGCGCCACAATACCTTAAAAAGAAAGGGATTGTGGCTTTTGAACTTGGAATAAATCAAAGTGATTTAGTTTTTAAAATGCTTGAAAAAGATTTTTCCAATATTAAAGTTATTAAAGATTTAACTAATATTGATAGAGTTATTACTGCTCAATTAAAAGATTAATCAGCTTTTGCGGTTGTTGCTTTGCCAACTTGCTGTTGCAAAATTTCGCAAGCTTTTGCTAATTGAGGGTCTTTATTTGCTTTAATATCAGCTTCTTTAATATCTACAACATAATCAGGGGTTATACCTTTTTTATGAATATCGGTTCCGTTTGGAGTTAGATATTTTTGAATTGTAATATGTAGAGCTGAACCATCAGGCAATTTATTAATTTCTTGAACCAAACCTTTACCAAAAGATTTTTTACCTACAATAACCGCTCTTTTGTTATCTTTTAAGGCTCCTGATAAAATTTCAGAAGCAGAAGCAGAGCCGCCATTAATCAAAACAACAATAGGTTGATTTGTGGAAACTTGAGATAGTGAATTTTGTGTTTCTTTGTAACCATCTCTATCTACTGTTGAAACTATTGTTTTATTGCTTAATAGCATATCAGCTATATAAATGGCATTTGTTAAAAGTCCTCCGGGGTTAGAGCGCAAGTCGATTATAATACCATCTTTATCTTTTAATTGATTTAGCGCGTTTTGAAATTCAGAAGCTGCATTTCTTGAAATAAATGAGCTTAGGCGGATATAGCCAAGATTGTCGTCAACTTTACCAATTTTTGGAGCTTTTGTTGATACTGATTTTAGTTCAATATTAGCTCTTTGGATAGTATAATATTTATTTGGGACACCTTTTCTTTTAATTAAAAGTTTAACGCTTGTTCCTTCAGGACCTCTGATTTTATCAGCAGCAGCTTCAACAGTGATACCTTTTGTTGATTCACCGTTAATTTCAAGAATTTCATCTTCACTTAAAAGTCCTGCTTTTTCTCCGGGGGTGTCTTCTAATGGTGCAATAATTAAAAGTTTTCCGTCTCTAACACCAATTTGAACACCAATACCTTTTAGAGAACCTTCAATGCTTTCAGATTCTTCTTTATATTCTTTTGGAGTTAAAAATTTTGTATAAACATCTCCAAGACTATCGACCATTGTGCCAATAGCAACATAGGCATCTTCTTCATCTTTAATTACATTATCATATTTATGGCGCCAACGTTCCCAATTTTGTTGATTTTGTGTGTCATCAACATATTTTGTATAAATTAATCTCCAAGCTTTGTCATATAGGCTTTGTGGAGTTATTGCCATAGCCGGATTTTGTGTATTTGTAATGCAAAATAGCATAAAGACAAATATAAATATTGATAATCTTTTTAACATTTGTTTTAAACTCATAAAAACATTCCTTTTTCCAATAGTACTATTATAGCAAAAGTAATTTAGTTTTCTACATATAAAATTACTATATTATATTAAACAATGTTGCTGAATATTGAAAAAAATGTTTTAATTAAGTGTAATATATAATAGTTTGAAGGATTTGAAAATGAGAAGCGATATTTTAAAAACAGGAGTTGAACATGCACCCCATAGAGCTTTATTATATGCAGGAGGGGTGGCCGATGATAGTATGAAAAAGCCTTTTATTGGTATTGCAAGTTCATTTTCAGATTTAGTTCCAGGGCATGCCGGCATGCGTGATTTGGAAAGGCAAATTGAAAAAGGTATACATTCAGGCGGCGGGCAAGCTTTTATTTTTGGCGTTCCGGCTGTTTGTGACGGCATTGCAATGGGTCATTGCGGAATGAGATATTCTCTGCCTAGCAGAGATTTAATAGCTGATTGCGTTGAAACAGTTGCAAGTGCTCATCAGTTGGATGGTTTAGTTCTTTTAACAAATTGCGATAAAATTACTCCCGGGATGTTAATTGCAGCTCTAAGATTAAATATTCCGGCTATTATTGTAACAGCAGGACCATCATTGGAGGGTCATTGTAAAGGCGAAACTCTAACATTTATTAGGGGTTCATCTGAAGCAGTAGGAAGATATAGAATAGGTGAAATTTCATTAGAAAAATTATGCGAAATGGAGCATTATGCATGTCCTACTATTGGTTCATGCCAAGGTTTATATACAGCAAACACCCTTGCTTGTTTAACTGAAGTTATGGGTATGAGTTTGCCCGGTTGTGCTACAGCTGCAGCTGTTTCATCAAAGAAAAGACGTCTTGCTTTTGAATCAGGTTTAGCAATTTGCGATTTGATTAAAAACAATGTTTTACCTAGAGATATAGTAACAATGGACTCTATAAGAAATGCAATTATTGTCGATTTGGCTCTTGGAGGTTCGACTAATTCAATTTTACACTTATTAGCAATAGCACAAAGTGCAGATATTCCATTGTCATTAGACGATTTCGAAGAATTAAGTTATAAAATTCCTCAAATTATTAAACTTGACCCATCCAGCACTCTAACAATGACTGATTTAGATAATGCAGGAGGAATTTCAGGAGTATTTAAAACAATATATGGTAATTGTCCTGAAATGAAAGATACTAAAAATCTAATTGGTTTAAAAGTATCTGAAATTGCTAAAAACGCTTGGGTTGATAATAATGTTGTTAAGCCTTTTAATGACCCGATTACTTCAAACCCCGGTTTAGCAATTTTGCATGGTAATTTAGCTCCTGATGGCGCTGTAGTAAAAATTTCAGGTGTAGATAAAGATGTATTTGAATTTGTTGGAACAGCAAAAGTCTATAACCATGAAGAAGATGCAATGAAAGCAATTGTGGATGATGAAGTTGTAGCGGGAGATGTTGTTGTAATTCGATATGAAGGACCAAAAGGCGGCCCCGGAATGAGAGAAATGCTTGCACCGACATCATTATTAGTTGGCAAGGGCTTAGGTAAAAAATGCGCCCTTATAACAGACGGAAGATTTTCAGGAGGAACAAGAGGTCTTTGCATTGGTCATATTTGTCCTGAAGCAAGCCTAGGTGGAGTTATTGGTTTAATTGAAAATGGCGATAAAATAGCAATTGATATTAACAAAAGAACAATAAACCTTTGTGTTAGTGATGAAGAATTAGAAAAAAGAAAACAAAACTTTAAACCATATCAAAATGAAGTTCCAAAAGGTTATTTATCTAAATATCAAAGAAATGTTTCTCAAGCTAACAAAGGAGCAATTGCTCAATAGCTTATGAGAAGACCGATATTAATTGAAATATTCGTTTGGAGTGTAATTTTATTTGTAATTTTTAGTGTTGCAATTTTTACATATTCCAAAATTTTTGTTGAACCAAATGTTTATAATATTCAATTTAAAGATATAGACGGAATTACAAAAGGTTCACCAGTTCGTTTCATGGGAATGAATATCGGTTATGTACGTTTTTTAAAATCAGAAGGAAAACATATTAATGTTCAAATTATTGTAACTGAAAAAAATATGAAAATTCCGAATGGAACAGTTGCAAGGGTTGAATTTTATGGGCTTGGCGGTTCAAAATCAATTGAATTAATGCCGCCTGATGGTTCTTGTAATGTTGGAATTTTAACAGATGACACTATAAGAATAAATGATGTAGCTCAAGAAGCAGTAAGTATTGTAGAGTTTGTTGAAGGTTTAGAAAAATATATTAAAGGAATTAAACCTTCTAAAATGCAAAGTATGCTTGAAGAAGTGTCTGATATTAAAAGTGATAAAATAAAAAAAGCAGGCGAAGATTTTTCGAATTTAGAATTTGATATAAATAAAAAGATACAAGGTGTTAAAGAAAAACAAACAGAAGTAAATTCAAAAATTGAAAAAATGAATGAAAATGTAGATAAAATAAATAAATTTATAAAAAAATAGTTTTATGTTAGTATTTTCTTGAAGGGAAAATCCAATATGCCGAGAGTTACAAAACCAAAAGAAATTGAAATTGTTATAGATGTTGAAACGACAGGGCTTGATTATACAAGAGAAAGAATTATAGAGTTTGCCGGAGTAAAACTTGTAAACGGCAGAGTTAAAGAAAAATTTGAAACCCTTGTTAATCCGCATCAGCATATTAGAAAATCATCTCAAGCTGTTCATGGAATTTCTGAAGAAGATTTGGCTGACGCACCCGCCGAAGAAGAGATTTTTCCTAAAATATTTGAATTTATTGGAGATTATCCAATAGTTGCACATAACGCTATTTTTGATTTTTCTTTTTTAAATCGAACTTCAAAAAGGCTTTATAATAAACCTCTTGAAAATAATTACATTGATACTCAAATGATGTTTAAGGAAGTTTACCCTCAGTATGAATCATGCGGGCTTGATATGCTTGCTACTGTTTTTGGTGCAAACAACAAAAAACGTCATAGGGCCATGGGGGATGCTTCTGTTTTGGCTAAGTGTTATCCAAAATTAAAAGCATTATATAATCAAAAATACAATTGGCAATTATCTCAAATTGACCATGTGGAATATCTTTTTGAAAGATATTTAAGACTTCAATCAGCAATAAATACTATGCAATCTGAAATTCAAGATTTGCGTTCAATTTTTAAAATTTATTTTGAACGTGGTGGGGCTGATATAAAATCTAATACAGGCGAAATTTTGACATATAATCATAAGAAAACTTTTTCATATGATTTTGCTCAAATTAAAGATGTTTTAGAAGAAGTTGGAGCATTACCAAAAGCTGTTAAATTAAATAATGCTTTTGTAGACAGATTAGCTTCAACATCAAGCATACCTGAAGACGCAAGAGAAAAAATTAAGTCTGCACGCGTTGAAATAAGTGAAAATAAATCTTTCAGTATAGTGAAACCTGATAAGAACAAAAATTAGTCTATAAATCGTAATTTTGAATGAAACCATATCGGGAATCACTATCAGAGGTGCTGCTTATACCTCCTCTTAAACGTCTGTTTAAATTGCGCGCTTCTTCTTGATATTTGCTTACGTTAAGTCCTTTTTTCTTTAATTCATTAACTTTTGGAGAAAACCTCATAAGACATTTTTTGCAAGTAAAGCCTGTTTTTTCGTCATCTTCTAATTCTACGCCACAAAAACGACATTTTATAGATAATTTCGGAATAACTGTAAATAATCTGCCTCTTGTAACTAAATCTTCAAGTTCTGCTATTTGAACTCCTATTGCTTGCGAGATTTCTTCTAATGTAACTTTTGGTTTGCCTGATGTGGTAATGTAGCTTCTAATATTGTCTATAAGTTCAAGCTCTTTTTTAAAGCACTCTTCGCAAACTTCTCTTCCTGAGTTTTTGAAAAACAGTGTTCCACATTTTTTACAGTTAATTAATCCATCTTTTGCCATATAATAAATTGTAGCAATTTTTACAAAAAAATCAAATCTGTATTAAAATAAATAAAAAACTTGTATTAATT
>CALURR010000057.1 GCA_944323195.1 Candidatus Gastranaerophilales bacterium | reverse complement strand
GCTCCTGTGGGTATCTCGGCTCTGTTCGGCTAAAGTCGCCTCACAGCCTCGATTATCCTACGTCGCAATCGTAAGGTTTTAATAAAGCCAAGCTCAACGCTTGGCTTTATTTTCACACACGGCTCACGCTATTAAGTTCACCCTGTGAACTAAAGTTCGCTCGTTTAGGGTTTTGTGTTTTGATATTAGATTTGTTCTTCAAAAAGCTTATCTGCAAGTTTTTGCTCAGTTTTACCGTTCAATCTTTTTGAAATTTTTCTTAATTTTTGCCCTACAAGCTCCATCTCAGGAGTCCATATGAAATTATCAAGAACATATTTTTCGCCAGCTGAAAAATCATTACTCAATTGAACTTTTATAATTTCACCCAGCATTTGTCTTGCAACATATACCATTCTATCAATATCAACAGATAAAAAACCATCCTTAGATATTGTCATAGCTTCATTTTGAATAAAATAATAATTTTGCATAACGGTTCTAACTCTATGCGCCTGAGTTAACTCCGGTTTTGTTTTTAATAAACTATCTGCTGCAAAAGTTACAATTATTTTATCTCTTTCTTCTTTGGTGTAAAGTCCTTCTTCAGTCAATACATCAAGCATAGCCAATGAAACCATATCGGCTTTATTTTCTTCAATAATTGATTTATATTTACCTAATGCCTCACAACCTGTTTTTGGTCCTAGTGAATGGCCGTTTTCATGGCCTATTGTGAAAGGATGATCCATTTTATCATCGTAATATTTATGAAATTTTTTATCTAGCGTATTATCCAATCTTTCTTGAATTTTTTGTTTCGCATCTTCGCTTGTAACAAAACGAATTTGCCTATGATAAACATTTCTTCTGCCGCCGCCTATAGTTAAGGATAATTTATCATTATTAGGTAAATTTTCAGCCAATGTTATGCCTGCACGAAACGCGCCAACATCTCCTGCAACTTCAACCAAATCAACATCTACCATAGTTTGTGAAATTTGATTTTTATTATCAATAACTTGAGAGTACTCTTCATTATATGGCATATAATCAGCCATTAAAGGAAGATAATCTTTAACTTTTAGAATATAATCAGTTCCTTCTTTATTAACTATCCCAACACGAGCTCCCAAGTAATCTTTTGAAATAACATCAATATTATTCTCTTTTAATAATTTAGCTAAAGCAGAATTTTCTAAGACAGTTTCTGTCATTTCATCACTATAATTTTCTCTTGTTATAGTAAATTCTAAGGGCGTATCTTGCAAAGATGCCCATTTTCTATCTGCATAAGCGTCAAGCATAGGGTCAGCAACCAATAGAGCTTGCGATTGAAGTCTTAAAAATTCATTAAATTCAATACAAGTAGATACACAACTTGCTCTTAATAATAATTCAGCTACTTTTTTAAAATCATCTTGAAATTTATCAACATAATCTATGGCTTTTAATTCTTTTCCTTGTCTTTCAACAACACTTCTCTGATTTAGGATTTTTCTTACCTGTTCAATTTTTCCTTCTTCTAACATCTTAATTAAAATTTGATGAAATTCCTCAATAGATAAATCCTCAGGATATAAACCTCTGCCTTGCTTTTTATCTAAACCTTTAGCCAATTTCACAAGGTTAGATTCGCAATCAAGAGCAAAAATACCTTTTTGAGCGTCAAAAAGAATTTTTGTTAATTCGGCTTGTTTTGAGCCTTTTTTAATTTGTTCATCTAAAAACTTTTTAAAAGGAAGATTATGATGCGAATCAAGCTGCATATTAATTTTTTCAATTATTCTTGCAGCCTTAACAAGATAAGATAAAGCCTTTTTATCGCCATCTTTTAAATTTAAAAATTCTTGAGAATCCACATCAAGCATTTTTTTTGTTACAAGATAATCTTTTGAAGTTCTTTTTTCTAATTCAGCTAAATCTAGTCCGTATTCGTATTTCATAAATTTCTATCCTTATTTTACATTTGAAATTATAACATTTTTTTTAAAAAAAGTTCAATAATTTACCACCTAAATTCATCAGGAACAGGGTCATATCCGCCTTGATGATATGGATGACATCTTAAAATCCTTTTTATGCCTAAATAAAAACCTTTTAATAAGCCAAATTTTTCAATCGCTTGATACATATACCCTGAACATGTCGGTTCATAAATACAAACCTTGGGCGTAAATTTTGAAAAAAATTGATAAACTTTTATTAATTTTAAAAAAATATTTTTTATCATATTCATTTAATTATTATACTCTAAAAACTTATCCGCCAAAATGACTATTAAACAAGAATTTTATTGTTGTATAATAATGAAATAACAATAGGGGTTTTATCTATGAAAAAAAGAACAATAATTGCTCTATCACTATTCTTGTTTTTATCAATGAATTATAATACATTCGCAGCTGAATACTCTCAGCAAGATGTTCAAAGATATAGTGCATATTATTCTAACGGCATGGAATATCTTAAAAATCAGCAATTTAGCTCCGCAATAAATGAATTTAGAAAGGTTTTAAGATTTTCTCCCTATGATGAAACAACACAAAGCGCTCTATCAGGAGCTTATTTAGCTAGAGCGCAATATTATAGAGAAACAACAAAAGAACTAAAAAAGGCCCTAAATGATTATAAAAGCGCATTATTTTATGCAAAATATTGGAAATCAAACAATCAAACAAGTCAAACTTTAGCTTCCTTGGCTTCAAGCGCCCAAAGAGAAATTGAATCTATTGAAAAAAGAATAAATGTTGCACAAAATCCTGCTTCCAGACTTCAAAATGCCAAAATTTTAAGAGCTCAAGGAGAACTTGCCGCAAGTGCTTACGATTATATTCAACTAAAAAATTCTCAATACAAAGAAGCTGCATACGAAAATCTTGGAAATATTTATAAAAATCTTAATAACTTAGCTGTTGCAATGGATTACTATAAAACAGCAATAGACATTAACCCCAAAAACCCTAAATTGCATTTTATGTATGGCGTTATGCTTGATGAAGCACAAAATTACGAAGCAAGCATGGAACAATATAATTTAGCCCTGCAATATGGAGATAATAGCCCTGAATTATTGGAAATATTAGAAAATAAATGGACTCAAAATATTGTTAATAATCCAAATGACGCACAAAATTATGTTAATTTAGGAGCAATTTATCAAAAACAAGGCAATTTTGAAAACGCTAAAAATCAATATTTAAAAGCATATCAGCTTGATAGTTCTGATGAAACTATTTTATATAACTTAGCTTCATTGTATGTTCAACAAAAAAATTATACTGAAGCAATAAATACCTACGATAAACTTTTAGCTAAAAAACCAAACAATCAAGAGGTTTTAAACTATAAAGCTGATTTATATGAAAAAATGGGTCAATATGAAAACGCTCTAAAACAATATGAAGCAATTTTAGCAATAAATCCAAACGATAAAGAAGCAAAAGATAGTGCTGATAATATAATTTTGAACCATTTTTCAGGTGAAAAACTTCAAAATTATTTACTAGCTAAAGCACAAAAAAACCCAAATAGTTATGAAGCGCAATTTAATTACGCTCTTGAATTACACAAAAATAAAAACTACACTCAAGCTCTTCAATACTACAAAAAAGCGCTAAACCTTAACCCATCAAAAGAAGAAACTTATATCAACCTTGCTCAAATATATTTAGACCAAAAAAATTACGCTCAAGCAAGTGCAATTTGTCAACAAGGCTTGTTGGTTTTACCAAATAGCACTGAATTAAAATCATATTTAGATAGCGCTAAAGAATATTCAATAAGCTCCCAATTTGACTCAGCCACAAAGTTATTTAACGAAAAACAATATTCAAAAGCAATTAATGAATATTTAAAAATCCCAACTCAAACAACAGAAGTTAAAATGGCTATTGCGAGCTGTTATTGGCAATTAAACGATTATAAAAACGCGAATAAATATTATCTTGAAATTTTAGCAAAAGAACCTAATAACAAAGAAGCTCTTGAAAATAGCACTTATGCTTATTACACACTAAATGATTTTACAAATGCCAAATTAAGCGCAAATAAGCTTTTAGCCTTAGATAAAACCAATCAAAGCGCAAAAGAAATTTTAGCAGGTATTGAAGAAAATGAATTTTCTAATTTATTAAATGATGCTATAGAAAAATACGAAAACACTGATTATAACGCTTCTTTATCGTTAATAAATAAAGTCTTGGCTCAAAAGCCCGATGATGAATATGCGCTTTATTATAAAGGCTTAAATTTAGATGAACTTAAAAAACCATCTGAAGCAATGAAACAATATAAAACATTGATTTTAAAACATCCTGAATTTTCAAATGCATATTATTCACTTGCTCTAAACCTTGATAACGCCGAAAATTATAAAGAAGCTATAGAATATTATCAAAAATTTCTTAACTTAAAAGCAAAAAATAATGAAAAAGACGAAATGACAACTTTCTGTACATCCAGAATTAAAGAATTAAAGGACTATTTAAATCAACTAAATGCAAGCAATAAATAAAAAAATAAATATAGATGATATTAAGGTTATCCAAGCGCCCCTAGCTGGGATTTCAGATGTTGTTTTCAGAGGATTAATTCGAAAACATAAATCAAAATGCCTTATGACAACAGAAATGATTTCATCTGAAATGCTATGCAATAACCCAAACCCAAGAATAATTCAATTTGAAGAATTTGAATATCCTCTATCTTTTCAGCTTGTAGGTCATAAAATAGACAAAATGACAAAAGCAGCGCAAATTTTAGCGCCATACGCCAGTATGATTGATATAAATTGCGGTTGCCCCGTTAAAAAAGTGGTTGTTTCGGGGGATGGGTCTGCAATGATGAAAACTCCGCAATTAGCTTGCGAGATTGTTCAATCCATTAAAGAAGCAACAAAACTTCCGGTAAGTGCCAAATTTCGCCTTGGCTGGACAAGTCAAGAAGAAAATTATATTGAATTTGCAAAAGCACTGGAAAAAGCGGGAGTTTCTTTTGTAACGCTTCATGCCAGGACTCGTTCTCAAATGTATCAAGGGAGTGCTGATTGGTCTAAAATTAAACTTCTTGTTGATGAATTATCAATACCAGTGTACGCTAATGGCGATATTAAAACAATTCAAGACGCTAAAGACTGTCTTGAATTAACCGGCGCTAAAGGCGTTTCAATAGGTCGAGGAATTATGGGTGATTTTACCTTACCCTATCGAATTGAAAAATATATTGAAACTAAAGAGATAATTCCAGAGCCTAATTTAATTAAAAGAATTGAAATGTTAAAAGAACATTTACATCTTGAAGTTGAACACATGGGCGAAAAAAATGGTGTAAAATTTATGAGAAAATTTTATAACTATTATATTTCATCAACAAGAAACGCTTCAAAATATAGAAGCGCATTAGTTACTTTAGAAACAGAAAAAGAAATTTTGGAAGTTTTAGATGAAATTTTATCTATATATACTGCAAACGCTTGATAATACACTATATTGCGGAATAGCAAAGGATGTATTAGCTCGCTTTGAACTTCATAAAAACAAAAAAGGTGCAAAATATACCAAAGTCCACACGCCAAAAGAAATTGTATATGTTGAAGAATTTATAGATAAATCGTCAGCCCTAAAAGAAGAATATAGGATTAAAAAGACTTTATCCAGAGAACAAAAATTAGATTTAATAAATAAAAACAAAGAAAAAACTCAAAAAATTTTAAATTCTTTGAAAAAAAATTTTTCATGATATTGACAGACATATTTTTATGTGATACAATAGAAAAAATTTGAAAATCAGTTAGGGATTGGAAAATTTTTAAAACCAAGTGATTTGATTTTTTTTTGACCAAATCAAGTGTGAGTAAAATAAGTTAGTGCCTTACCTTTCAAAAGGCAATTTGGCATGATTATCTAATGTAGAAAGTGTGAAGATTATGACAATTAAAGCAATTACAGTTACAGAACCAAAGAAAAATAATCACAGTGTAATACTTCCTGCAACTATGGGTGCTTTGGCAGGTGCTGCAGCACGCTACATTGTTCCTACAAAAGCGGAATTAACTAAAATGTTAAATAAAGAATCTGTTGATTCTTTTGTTTCTTCTGCTAAAATTTCTGCTCGCAGCGCAAATCGTTCTATATTAAAATACGGTGCCATTGGTGCTATGATAGCAGGTTTAGGTGCATTAATAACTAAAGCTTTAACTTCACAAAAACAAAATCATGCACTTGATTATTCAAAATATGGCGCTGTTATAGATTCATCAATTGATAGCGCATATGCTATGATTTGGTACGAAGATAATATAGAATAAATCGATACAAGTATTTAATTTATTATAAAAAATCCCCGAAAAGTTTAATTTCGGGGATTTTATCTTTATTTATATAATTAAATATTATTCAATGCCTTTTGAATATTTTGTTTATCTTCATATTTTTGAAGAATTTTACCTTGATTTTCTGAACCTTTATGGGCAATTATATTAGAAACAAAACCAGTTAAAATTGCACCTGCACCCACCACAACTTTAGCCGGAGTTGGAAGTGCCTTAACCCAAGAAGCAGCTTTTCTTGTATACGGTGCAATGTTTTCTTCTAGTTTTTTATATACGTTTGAGCTTTCTACTGCGCCTACTACTTTTTTTAATCCTTTAGTAATAGTTTCTTGCAATGCGCTTGAATTTTTAACTGCATTTGCCGCTGCTATTGTTGCACCGGTACCGGCTGCAAGAGCTAGTGTTTGATTGCTCATTGTTTTTTTCGCATTAACACCCATCTCCACTGCTCTATTTAAATTATTAACGTTTGCTTGTACCTTGTTTGCTGCAACTGTTGCTAATGAATTTGTAATCATGTTTTTCTCCTTCTATTTTCTAGTATGCTTTTTACTTATGTTCTAATAAAGTAGTTTTTAAAAATAGAATTGCTAAATTTCTAGAAATTAAATCAGTAAAAATCAGAAAATATAGAAACAACAATACATTTCAGCTTAATAATTCTTAATACTTATGATATTTAATCAGTATTATTATTTTTATTACCGATTTAATATCATTAAAAAAGCTTAATTATATATTTATACTGTTAATAACGGTGTAAAATATGGATTTAAAAAAATTATTAGGAAAAAAAGTTAAACAATATCGAATTTTAAGAGGATTATCGCAAGAAAAATTTTCTGAAATGTTAAATATATCCCAAAGAACTTTGTCAGGAATTGAATGTGGCAACAACTTTTTAACAGCTCAAACTCTTGAAAAAATAATGGAAGTCCTAAAAATTTCTCCTGATGATTTATTCCACGTAGAATATTTAAAAGAACCCAAAGAACTTATTAATGAACTAACCTCAACAATAAAGACACTTGAAAACGACGAAGAAAAACTTCGCCTCGTCTATAAAATAATTCAATCAATAGTGAAAGATTAATCCAAATAAAATACTGTAACAACTTTATGGGATTCTTCTGCAAATTCAACAGCTTTATGCAAAGTATTTGATGAATGCGATAAGAAGCATATTAATTGTTGACATTGAGAAATAATTTCCCTATTACAAATACGAGATGCATCTGCTAAAGTCATCATTGCTCTATCCGGATGTTCAATAATATTTGGAACACCAATCAATTGATCTTGAACATCAGAAGGCTGCTGACCAATTGTTTGAGGAAGAATAATTTTCAATTTATCAGGATTAGCCTTCAGAGCACCCCTTATTGCGGCAGCATTTGTACCTGATGAACCACCTGAAGTAATTATTGTATTACCTTGCATAACAAGGCTTGTGGTTAGGGTTTCAATAATTTGTTGATGGGTAATTGTAAGATTTCTTGACCCGATGATGGCTATTTTTTTTGCACTTTGTCTTATTGTTGCTAATTCTTGAGCTAGAGCGTCAAAATCATCCCCATCTTTTTGCTCTACTTTATCCATATCTTCCAAAGGAACCATAATAGAGGGCTGATTTTGTTTCTCAAAATTTTCTTCCATGTTTTATTTTTTTCCCTTTAAAATTTTTCTTGTATAATATTGAATATAATAATAACATATTTCCACCCTTTTGGGAATATCTAAATATTTTGAGGGGAGTTTTTACAAAATTATGCAAACTACGGCCGAATTTTTAAAAGGTTTAAACAACGAACAAAACCAAGCAGTTGTTGAAAAAAACGGCGCAATATTAGTTTTGGCAGGAGCAGGCTCAGGTAAAACCAAGGTCTTAACCTCAAGAATTGCATATTTGGTTTCCCAAGGAGTAAGTCCTAACGATATTTTAGCTGTAACTTTTACAAATAAAGCCGCAAAAGAAATGCAAATGCGCTTAGCTAATTATATCAGTGAAGACATTGTAAAAAGAATGTGGGTTGGAACTTTCCATAATATTTGCGGAAGAATTTTAAGAAGAGATTTAGAAAACTACAAAACAAAAGATAATAGACACTGGGATAATAATTACGTTATCTATGATGATACCGATACTAAAACCATTATTAAAAATGCTCTAAAAAAATTAAATATTGATGAAAAATCTTTTGAAATTAAAGCAATAAAAGCAGCTATTTCAAACGCTAAAAATAAAATGCAAGATGCTTATGCATATGCAACATTAGCTCGTGATTATTATACGCAAAAAGTTTCAGAGGTTTATTATGAATACGAAAAACAATTAGCACTTAATAATGCTCTTGATTTTGACGATATGCTTATGTTGAGTGTTAATTTATTAAAAGAAAACGAAGATATAAGAAAAAAATACGAAAATAGGTTTAAACATATTTTAGTTGACGAATTTCAAGACACCAATAAAGCGCAATATGACTTAATTAATATGCTCTATCCTACTGATAATTCTAAAGATAATATTGGTTCATTATGTGCGGTAGGTGATGTTGACCAATCAATCTATTCTTGGCGCGGTGCTGATTTTAAAATTATTTTAAATTTTCAAAAAGATTATCAAAATACAAAATTAATTAAATTAGAGCAAAATTACCGCTCAACAGGCAATATCTTAGAAGCAGCAAACGAAGTTATTAAAAATAACGAAGAACGTCTTGAAAAAAATCTTTATTCCAATAAAGGTGATGGCGAAAAAATAACCCTTTATGAAGCTCAAGATGACTATAATGAAAGCAGATATGTTGCAAGAAAAATTGAAAATTTAAACACCAAAAAAGACAATATTGCAATTTTATATAGAACAAATGCACAATCTCGCTCTATTGAAGAAGCCTTAATGAGCTATTCAATTCCATATAAAATCGTGGGCGGACTGAAATTCTATGACAGAAAAGAAATTAAAGATATAATTGCTTACCTAAAATTGATTTATAATCATAATGACTCTCAAGCGCTTAGAAGAATTATCAACGAACCTAAAAGAGGTATAGGCGATACAACAATCAATAAACTTGCTTCTTTTGCCGATGAAAACGCAATAAGCATTTATGAAAGTCTAAAACATCTAGATAAAATTGAAGATATAAATTCAGGCACTAAAACAAAATTGCAAAATTTTCTAACTACAATTGAACAAATTACTTCATATCAAGAAAATTATGCAAAACTATCTGAATATGTTTCTTATATTTTAGAAGCAACAGGATATTCCCCCCAACTAAGGCAGGAAGACAATGTTGAAAATCAATCAAGATTAGAAAACTTGCAAGAATTTATTAACGTTGTTCAAGAATTTGAAGAGGATGATTTTGCGCTTGATAGCGAAGATGACCTTGGCGTTTTAGGGAATTTTTTATCTCAAGTTGCGCTTGTTTCTGATATTGATGAACTGGATAAAGAAGAAAAAGATGAACCCTCTGTGACATTGATGACACTTCATGCTGCCAAAGGGCTGGAATTTCCTATCGTATTTTTAATTGGGCTGGAAGATGGCATCTTCCCGCATGGCAGAAGCATAGCTTTTGGTGTCAGCAATACTGAACTGGAAGAAGAAAGAAGACTGATGTATGTTGGAATAACAAGGGCTAAAGAAAAATTATTTTTAACCCACGCCAAGCAAAGAAAAGTTTGGGGAAATTTCCAAGCAAACCCAAGAAGCAGGTTTTTAGATGAAATTCCAGCGAATTTGCTTGAAGAAGAAGGTCAAAAACAAATAGGCTATAGCTCAAATAAATCGAGCTTTTCGGCTACTGTTTCAAGAATTAAAGAAAAGAAAAACTCATCTTCAACAACTTCAACATCAACTACAAACAATTTTGCTTCATCATTGGCAAGAATTAAGCAAAGTTCTGCTAAAACCACTTCAACAAATAATAACTTAGCAAGCTCTATTTCAAGAATAAAAAGTTCAATTAATTCAAATAATAACGAGCAAACAAAAATTAACTATAAAACAGTTAATGCCCATGTTGTTAAAAAGCAAAAAGAGGAAACAGAAAAACCAAAAATAAACATTAAAGACATGATTGCAAAAGCAAAAGAAAACGCAAGAAATGTTAACACATCTTTTGAAAATAGAATTGGCTTATTGCCTGTAGGTACAAGGGTTTTTCACACTAATTTTGGCGTTGGCAAAATTAAAGAAATTATAAAAGAAAATAACACATCAAGCTATGTCGTTGATTTTTCAAAAGCAGGAGAAAAAACGCTTGATGTCACAACATCAGGTTTAAAAACTTTTTAATTTACAAAACTACATAAAAAAAAGCCTATAAACCCTATATATTAGCCTTTAAACCTTAAATAATTGTAAATAAATTTGCAAAAATACTTTGTGCCTTATATAATTGAGCATGTAAAGTTTAGTATTATTAATTGAGGTAAAAATGAGTACAGAAATCCTAGAAAAAGTAAAAAAAGTAGTAATAGATCAATTAAGTGTTGATGAAAGCCTAGTTACACCATCAGCTTCTTTCACAGCTGACCTTGGTGCTGATTCATTAGATACAGTTGAATTAGTTATGGCTTTTGAAGAAGCATTTGGTTGCGAAATTCCTGATGAAGATGCTGAAAAAATCGCAACAGTTCAAG
>CALURR010000056.1 GCA_944323195.1 Candidatus Gastranaerophilales bacterium | reverse complement strand
AGCACCTAAGGCAGCAGGATCAGAAGGCAGTGGATTAGCTTCATTTTGAATATTTAACAAAGAGTTCATAATTCCACTCAAATATTCCTTTTGGATATTTGTATCATATTGCATAATCTTGGAAATTATTTGTTCGACGCCTTTTTCGCTAAATAAAGCTTTCACATCTGCATTTGTACATTCGCCATTTGACATTATTGAAAGCGCTTCAATTGTATCATACTCGCTCCAGTCAATGCTTGCAGTAGAATTACCTAAATCGACTTCAGAAATTGTTGTGAATAAATCTGTAAGTTTTTGTTCTCTTAAATCATTATCATCAAAAGACGCATATATAATATCAACTAAATTTGTAGAATCGTTTAAACTGCTAATATCATCAGGGGTTTCAGCATATGTATACATAGAAATGGCCTTATCAACCATTTGCGAACGATACTCAATTTCTTGTGCTGAAGTTGGAGGATTATCTGTATATTCGCTAAAATTATAATGCTTAGCAAGATTGATTACATCAGAAAATTCGGTATCAGAATTTGTTAACAATTCATCAACCTCATTAATAAAATTACTCATAAAAGTAATTAATCTTGTATTTACATTATCATCTTCTGTTTCACCCTCTGGTGCTGCACTTGCCTCAGGAGAAACGGAAGGTTGCGAAGGATTATCTACAACAGCACCTGTACTACCAGATGATGAATCATATACATCTCTTGGAGTATTCAATAATGTATAAAAACTACCAACAGTAATTTCATTTAATTCATCTATTTGTTCACCGTTAAAATCAGAACCATACATTGTAATTAGTTTGTTGTATTCTTCTTCATCGATTACATCGGCTGAATCACCGTCGGTATCCATATTTAATACTTCCCAGCAAGCATTTGCAATATCAGAATCAAATCCAATTTCTTGAATTCGCTCCATAAATTCTTCTTTGGTTGCACCGGCTTTAAGCCCATCTTCGCCAAAAAGAACTTCATTTCTGGCGCTTCCTTGGCCAAATTTAGTTTTACCGGTACTATACATTGCTTCTTTTAATTCGGTTTTTGTATTAAAACCATATTGTCCACTTAAAGTATCCATATTTTTACACAATAATCCTTATTTCAATCTTTCCAAAAATTTGTATTTATAATAAATTTTATTTGCTTTTAAATAAATCAGAAATTAGTGACTTAGCGCCATCAACTAGGGCACTTGTAACACTAGATTTAATTTCGCCTCCAATTTCATTTGCGCTTTCGGATAAAGCAGAAGTAAGCGCATTAGTGATTTCATTACCGGATGAGCTAGATTGTGAAGTATTTCCGCCGGTTAACGAAGGGAATAATGTATTAACAATCAACATAATGGGGGTAAAATTAAAAGAATTTTTTAAACCATCGGTAATTCCTTGCAAAATACTTTGGAAGAATCCGGCAATACCAATTTCATTTGATGATGCTGTATCAGTGGCTTGCGAATTTTCTTCTGAATTTGTTTTATCACTTGAAGTACTTGTATCAGAAGAATCTAATTTTGTATACAAACTTCCAAGAGTGATTTTATCAATTTCATCACCTTTTTTACCGTCGGCATCAGAACCAAACATAGTCATCAATTTATCAAGTTCTTCTTCATCGATAACATCGGCAGAATCGCCATCAGAATCAATATTTAAAACTTCCCAACATGCATTTGCTATATCTTCATCTAAACCGATTTGTTTAAATCTTTCCAAAAAATCATCTTTGGTTGCACCGGCTTGAAGCCCATCTTCACCAAAAATAGACTCATTACGTTTGCTATTTTCGCCAAAATGAACAGCATCATTTTGCTTCATAGCCTCTTTTAAATCTTTAACGGTATTAAAACCGTTAGCTCCACTCAATTTAGAAATGTCGTTACCCATACCATATACCTTCATTCATATCTACAATGAAAGCTACGGCAATTGGAGTAAAAAACTTGAGCAATATTAAAAAAAATTTACATTTTTTAATATTTAAAATTACTTTTCAGAATTAGAGATAGTATTATTTTTATTATGTTTAGGCAATAAAGCTATAGCAGAAGCGCAAATTGCCAAAAGAAAATTAACAAATAACGATTGTTTAAATCGTGATTTAAACAAATTGACTCTTGAACTTATCGCATCGACGCCAACACCAACACCGAACCATTGAGCACCTTCCATGATTGCTTCTTTAGTTCTTTCTTCACTATTTTGTTGTTTAGTATTTTTAAAATAAAGATTATTGGAATGATTTATATTAAATGTTACTTTCATAATTCACCTTTAAAAGAACACAAAACACGAGCAAAGCTCGCATTGTTGTTAAATTCAAATAGTATACAATACAAATTTATTACAACAAGATTTTATCTTTTAAAATTATAAAGTCAACAATATAAGGCTAATTTAATATATGAATTTTATTAAAAATATTTGCCAAAGTTGTTTTAGAGTTCAAAAATTGATGTTTGGTCATTTTTTTATAATTATCAGGTGTCCAAGAATTATGAAGCAAAATAACTCCTTTATTAACCGCAAATACAAAATCAGAGTTGTCAGAATTAAAATAAAATTCTCTATAATTTTTTACAGCAGAATTATATTTTGAACCAATCAACAATTCAGGCATGCACCCCAAATCATTTCTATCAATCGGAGAATAAATTTTTAAGTCATCAATTCTTGAAATAATGGGGTTTATAATATCATTTCCTAAATAACTCCAATTTGTGAGTTTTTTATAGAACTTATTTTTAAAAATTTTTAAATAATATTTTGATAATTTGCCATACTTAAAAGCTTTTTTATATAATTTTACGCGTCTTTTGATATTTTTAAGCCATTTATCTAAAATAATTGAATTTTTATTAGCATTAATAAAACAAATATGAGGAGTAATTAAAGAAAAATCAGAATTATTTTCTAATATGCTTTTTACATTTGAAGATGTAAAAATTGTATCAACATCAAGCCATAAGCCGCCATATTTCTTTAAAATACCACACCTTATCGCATCAGATTGTATTGCAAGAGAAAATGTTTTATATAAATAATTATCGCAAAAATCTTTTCCAAGCCATTTATCTAAATTAGAATAATCAAGGATAACAATTTCATATTCCGGTAAAAATTTTTTCCAGCTTTCTAGGCATAACTCTAAATAAGCAGGGATTTTATCCTTTGGTTCCCAAAAAGTGAAGATAATTTTTTCAGCCATAGTTTCCTACTTATTTTTATTTGCCAATCTTTCCCTTAAAGCTTTTGCATAATCCTTGTATTCATCTTTTTGATTGGTTCTGCCGTAATTAGCACTATGAATACGACGATTACAAGAAACAAAATCTACCTTTTTAATTTCAATTCCAACCTTCATCAGTCTATTTGTTAAATCTATAACGTCACCTGTTATAACGCCTTCTTGCCATAAGCCGATTTTATCAAATACTTCTGTTTTAAATAAAGTTGAACCTGTTAAAATGCCATAAAAAGGTTTTGGTTTGCAGAATTTTATTTCATTAGGCGTATCAGGAGAACAAAAATCCTTTAATTGAGCCATGATAATATAATTATTATCATCTTTTTCCATTTCTTCAACAAGACGAGCTAAAGCACCATCTGCCAACATATCATCTTGATCAATAGTTAGCCAATATTTTCCTTTTGCTTCTTTTATACCTGTATTTTTCCCTGCAACTTGTCCTTTGTGAATATCATTCACAACAACCCTGCAACCTAAAGACTTAGCGATTTCGACAGTTTTGTCCGTTGAAATATCGTCAATAACAATGATTTCGGTATTCATTTTTTGATTTTGGATACTTTTAATACAGTCTTTTATATACTTTTCACCATTGTAGGTTGGAATGATAATTGAAATTAAATTACTCATAACTTTTCCTTTTTACCTTCGATTTTAAACAAGGAATAAAACCAAACGCTAAATACTTAGTTTCGTTATCATTAACAACTTTCTTTAAATACGGAACCCCTAAAAAACGGTAAATAAATTTTTTATTATGATTACCGTATTTTACCCTTCTTGTTAACAACTTTATTTTATACAAAAAAGGTACACCTACTTTTTTTGCAATATCAATATCTGAAATATTTAAAATAGAATTAAGCGCATAATCGTAACTACCGGTAATAACTACATTATCCGTATTTACTTTATACGGTATTACCTTATTTTTTAATCTATTTTTAACGTATATTTCAGACAATATAGAGTACAAACCACCTTCAGAATGTTCTTCAACTGTTATAAGAGTCTTATATTTTTTGGCAATTTTTAAAATCTCGGTTTCATTAAAAGGTTTAATAGTATGAATAGAATATAAAGCAGCATCAATGCCCTGCTTTTCAAGATTTGCAAGCATTATTGCAGAATTTGAAACACTAGCTCCTGTAGCTAAAATTGCAACCTTCCTACCTTTTTTTAACATTAGCGGTTTGTTAAAAATAATTTTCTCGAAATTTTTGTAATGATGCGTCCTTATTGCGTCAATTCTAAAATAAACAGGTCCTTTTTTAGTTGAATAATAATCAACAAAATAATTTAATTCATCAATTGAAGACGGAGAAACAATATCTATATTTGGCAAACTTCTTAATAATGCAATATCCTCGGTATTCCAATGAGAATATCCACCTGAAAACAGTGAAAGCCCTGTCATATATCCAATTACTCTAACATTGGCATTATTGTAACATATATCTAACTTTAATTGTTCATACGCACGACATACCTCATAAACAGGCAAACCAACAACATAAACTGTTTTACCTGATAAAGCAATACCCGCAGCTATACCCATTGCGTTTTGTTCCGCAATTCCAACACAAAAAACCCTATCGGGGTATTTTTTATATATTTTATCAAAGAACAAAGTCCTAAGTCCATCTATACAAATAAAATATGAATTAGGATCATCTTGTACAATTTTTTCAAACAAATTAATTAACTCAATAGATAAAAATTCATTCATTATACAATACTCCTTAATGCAACTTCATATTCATCGTTTGTTAATGGGGACGCATGAAAATGATTAAATTTTTTATTATTGTGAAGAAATTCTAGTTCCCTACCTTTAACTGTATTTGCAATAATGCACTTTGGCTTTTGCACTTTAATATTAAAAGTATTTTGTAAATCATCCACACTGTGTCCATCGCATTCAATAACATCAAAGCCAAAAGTTTCTAACTTTTTACCAATATCGGACGAAGTATTTATAATATTCTTTGTCCAATCATCAATCTGCATGGAGTTTTTATCTATAATAACCGTTAAATTCTTTAATTGATGGTGCCCAATAAATAAAAACGCTTCCCAATTTGAGCCTTCTTGTAATTCACCATCACCAAGAATAACATAAATATTATTTAAGCGATTAGCAATAGCATAACCAGTTGCGACACTTAAACCATGTCCAAGCGAGCCACTTGCATAATCCAGTGCATCTATATCTTTTGAAACCACATTATAAATATCATGCCCCAGCATTCCACCATCAAGCATATAAGTATTAAGATATTGTCTTTTAATTAGACCCAAATATGACAATATGCAAACTTGGCCAAGTCTTGCATGTTCTTTGGACAAAATAACTCTATCTCTCTCTATGGAAGAAGCATTTTTCAAACTAATATTTGCAATCTTGGAATATAA
>CALURR010000055.1 GCA_944323195.1 Candidatus Gastranaerophilales bacterium | reverse complement strand
TTTGTTAGTCTTGCAAAACCAAATTTTGGTTGATTTGAGCTGTTTGAAATGTTGTTTAATTGCATATACTTTACTCCATTTTCTGATGAGTATTTGTATAACGTTTGTGAAAAAGTTTTTTTGCTAGCATAAAGGCTGTCTGTTGACAGCCTTTAATTTAATTATATTTTTGTTCAATCAATTGTTTTTTGTTATGATATTTTGCTAAATTTACCAGTCCCGTAATAATTGTAAATGCGCTTAATATTCCAAAAGCAACTAGTCCTCCTTTTTGACTTTTATTAAGGTTTTTGAATTCATCTGCAACATCAGAAAATATTTCTTTAAATTTCGTATTATATACCATTTCTATTTTGTCCCATATATCACCTAGGCCTTTATTTAATCTGATTAAGCATTTTTCTTTCATGCTTGTTTTTTGTGGATCTAGAATTTTTTTAATTTCTCCAGTAGCAATTTTTGTTATAACTGTGTCTTTAAACTCTTCTTTTGTGTTTTTAAGCGCTGCTTTTCCTAATAACATTGCACCACCAATGTAGCCAGTAAGCGTTGCTCCTTGTTTGAGTGCAAAATTGCCATATTTTTTAATTTTTTCTTTTTGTTTTTCGATTTTTCTTGGAGGTGTTGTTAATCCTGATACTGTTACGTCCATTTTTTTCTCCTTTTTGTTTGTTTCTACATTTTAATTAAGTATCCTGAACGAAAAAAAATGCTAAAATTTTACAACTAAAAATACTATAAATATAAAATATAGAATTGACAATACATTCCAGCTTTACAAAACTTTATATATAATACTTTTAAATGTTAAAGTATTGATTATAAGAAGTAATAGTTGTAAATGAATATTAAAAAAGAAGTTGGAAGTAAAATAAAAAATTTGCGAATTAAAAATGGCTTTACTCAAGAAAAGCTTTCTGAATTGTTAAATATTTCGCAGCGTGCATTAAGCAGTATTGAGCTTGGAAAAAATTTTATTACATCTGATACTTTGGAAAAAATTCTTAATGTTTTTAATATTGAGCTTGAGGACCTGTTTGCAACAAACGCGTACAAAGAGCCTGACGAATTAATTAAGCTGATAAATATCAATATTGCTAAAATTTGTGATAATCCATATAAATTAGAGATAATCTATAATTTGACAAAAAGTTTAATAAGATAAAAAAGAGCCTTTAAAAAGGCTCTTTTTAAATGGAGGAGGATCTGGGATTCGAACCCAGGGGACACTCGCATGCCCGACGGTTTTCAAGACCGCTCCGATCAACCACTCCGGCAATCCTCCGAAAGTTACTTTATTATAATACCTCAAAAAAGTATTTTGTAAAGAACTTTTTTTAAAATTATTTAGATGTCGGCGAATTTAGCGCTTTAACAACTTTGTCTGTTATATCTACGCCACCAAAAAACACAACTGTTTTTTCAACAACTGTATCAATTTTGTTTGATATTGCAACTTGTTTTATTGCATTTTTAATTGCTGTATCAATTTCTGCTTCTTTCTTTTCTTTTAATCTTAAATAAGCATCTTGTTTTTTAGATAGTTCTCTTGCTGTTGATTCTTCAAAGTTTTTGCGCTCAATTGGAGTTGAAAGTTTTTTATATTCCCTTTCCTTATCGAGGCTATAGCGTTGGATTTCGGCGTATTTATCAGAAATTTCATCGCTAACAGTTTTGACTTTTGTGTAGTTGTCTACAACTTTATCAAAATCCACTACTCCGATAACTTCTGCATTTGCTGATGCAAGAGCAAAAGAAGCCAATGCGATTGAAAGTGTTAAAAATCTTTTCATATTTCCTCCTATGTTTTAAAAAAATTATATCATATTTTTATTTTATTTAGTATAATTCTATCATAAGACTTTTTAGGAATACACAGAATGAGTCGGAATTATCAAAAAAGAAGTGCGAAAGAGTATAATATTTTTAGGGGAATTTTTCAATGGATTACATGCACCCTTGTGTATGCTACTTATTATAAGCTTGTTTTTAATTTAAAGGTCGAAGGTCGTGAAAATGTTCCAAAAAAAGGCTTTTTTATTGTTGCATCTAACCATGTAAGTGCTATTGACCCCTTTTTAATAATCCATGCTGTGCAAAGACATATTGCATATATGGCAAAAGTTGAGTTGTTTAAAAACAAAGTGGCAAGATTTTTCTTAAATGTTTTAGGTGCTTTTGCTGTTGATAGAGCAAAGTTGTCTGTGTCTACAATTAAGACTGTAATTAGTTTAAAACAGACAAATTGGGTTTTGGGGATTTTCCCTCAAGGCACTCGTGACAAAGAAGGCAGCTTAGACAACATCAACAAAGGCTTTGCAAGTTTTGCAAAAACTCTTAAATGTGATATTTTGCCTGTTGCTATAACAGGAATGTCAAAAGATCAAAGAAAAGCATTTAGGGGAAAAATGAAAATAAAAATAGGAAAACCAATTCCATATAACGACAATATTGAAGAAATGATGGCTCTTTGGAGCAAAACGGTAGCAGAATTATCCGAAGGAAATAAATAAATGAATATTAAAGAAGTAAATTTTGCGCAGAAAAAAGCAAAAGACCTTAATATCCTAACTAGATTATATCAATATTATGCATTGTATATTTTGTTTTTGCCTTTGTTTAGAACTTTTTTCTATAAATTTAATGTAAAAAGAAATAATAATCTTGAAAATAAGCCTTATATTTTTGCTGCTAATCACATTTCCTATATGGATGTATTTATAGTTAATTATGCTGCCAATCGCCCTTTGGCTTATATGGCAAAGCAAGAGCTTTTTAAAACAGATACTTGGGCGCAAAGGTGGGTTACAAGAAATATATTGCGTTTAGGTGGATTTGCCGTTAATAGAGAAAAAGTTGGGCTTTCAACAATCAAATCAGTAAAAGAAGTATTTAAAGCTAACTATAATCTTTGTATTTTTCCTCAAGGCGGAATAAGGAAAAATAAAGTAGTTGAAAATGTTAATGCCGGATTTATATATTTTGCAAAAACAAATAAAATAGACATTGTTCCAATTGCGATTGATGGGCTTGAAACATATAATTGGAAGCCTTTTAGAAAGCAAACTGTAAATATTCAAACCGGAACTCCGATTTCTTATGAATTAGATGAAAAAGAAATTGTTTCACAATGGTGTAAACAAATTTCTGAAATGACAGGTTATGAAAATAAAAATTCTTAACATAATGTCAAAAAAAAATATTTAGCAGTTTTATAATATCGACAGTATAAGACGGATATTATTTTGCAGATTAACAACTTATCTTTTAATATACCTGAAATTGTTCAGACAGTTAATAATCCAAATCGCGCTATTGGTACTTTACTTGAAGAAATACCAACTGATATTGGACGCTCATATGCCGGCTATAAAAGAGGCGGTGTAATCGAGGGCGCTGAAAAATTAAGAAAAGAAGTTATGGCTGCAATTGTTTGGATGTTTGGAATTAGAGCATTTAATATTTTGGGCAATAAATTTTGCGAAAATATTTTAAAAATTCCAATGAATATCGACTATTCAAACGCCAAAGAAGGCAACGATGCTATCAGAAATTCGGCTGAATTTTTAGCAGGTAAATTAAAGCAAACAGATTTTGATACATCTGAACTTGCTAAATATAAAGATAAATACAAAGGTTTTAATCCTGAAATATTAATAAAAAGAATTAAAGGAGCTAAGCAAGTTACTTCAATTTTGGCTGTAATATTAAATTGTGTTGCAATGGGAATTGTTTTGCCTAAGGTAAATCAAGCAATAACAAGAAAAAAACTTGCTAAAATGAAAGAAAATGAGCAAACAAAAACTCAAAATGAAAATAAAGCAAAAAATATTCCTTTTAAGGGTGATTTGTTAAATAGTTTTGTATTTAATGTTGAAAATAACAATAAATTTAGGCTCATTGCGACTGATATTCCAATGATTGGCGGTCGTGTCGGAACTTCAAGAAATAAATATGAAGGTTTAGAAAATCTTGTTATAGATGGCGGAAGTATTTATTTTTATAATTTCTGTGCAGGTCATATTCAAAACGCATTAAGAAAAATGACCTCAACACCAAATATTCCTCCTGTTATAGCTCAATCTATTTCAAATGCTGACAATAATACATTAAATGAGATATTCAGAAATCTTGAAAGTAATTCAAATCCTAAATGTTTAGCTGATATTACTTCAAATAAAGAATTAATCCATGAAATCTTTGATAAAGGAACATATGGTAAAATCGGCAAAATTAATCGATTTGTTAAAAGTGATGATTTAAAAGATATTACAGATGGAGTATTCTCATTCTTAAATCATATTAAAGAATCTGCTACATCTGAAATTCCTTTATATAAAGATGGTTCTATAAATCTTGATTTGATTAAAAAAGTTGCCAATAAAACAAATAATAAAAATGCACTATTTCTTGCAATTGGCTTAGGGGTAAGTATACTTGGCTTGGCTGTAATTATTCCAAAAACTGCATTTTGGATTACAAAAAAATTAACCGGTAAAAATGAATTTACCGGCACTATGGAAGTTGATAAAAAAGAAAATACTTAATATTTTTTAACATTATATATACTGCTTGGCAATTAAGCTCTAAAAAAATACTTTAATATTACATAAGGAAAGTGTTTAGTATTAGTGGGTGACTATGGGTTTTTTAGAGCGCATAACAGGCGTAAATAAGTCTAGCGAAAATTCAATAAATAAAACTCAAAAAAGACATTTTTGGCCTTCATTTCGTGTAGATGCTCTAAAGAGAACTAATATTAAAAATGATGTTTTTCAGTCATCTAGTCAAGTTGAACAACAAGGCTTAACACCAAGAGTTTATCTGCCAAACTCTATGGTTCAATCAGGCATAATTTTTGAAACAGAATTAGCACTAAAAGAGCCTGAAAAATTTATTGCTCTATATGTTAACCCAATGGTGATTGAAGAAGCAATAATTAAAAATCCTAATATTGAACGAATATTAAGTGAAAATAATTTGCCGCTGGATTATAACATTGATAATGTATTATCAATTGTTAATTCACATTTATTACCAACTGCTCGTCAAGCTCAAAAGATTTATAAAAATTTAGGTCATACTGATAAAGAAAAAAATTATGTTTATTTAACTCAAGCCGCCTTATTGCATGATATTGGCAAGGCTTTTATTCCATCTGAAATTTTAAATAAAACAGGTAGACTTACATCTAAGGAAAGACAAATTGTTGAACTTCATAATAAATTAAGCCATGAAATTTTAAAAACAACAAGACTTCATCCAAAAGTTGCTCAATTTGCTCTAGAACATCATGATTACGATAAAGATATAGAAAGAACAGATGAAAATCAATCTTTAACAGTTGCAGATATTTATTGTGCGCTAAAAGAAGATAGACCTTATAAGAAGCCATTGAATGAAATTGCAACAAGGACGATTTTATACGATATGGGTACAAATGGAAAATTTGACGCAAAATACATAAATTATTTACAATAAACTCTCTCTTATTAAACTAAACTTACTAAACAAAAAAGCCTTGCAAATTATGCAAGGCATTTTTTTATTTTAAAAATAATTCTTTTTCTTTTTTCCTTCTTTTTATAAGTCCGTTTAATTTCCTTTTGTTGCTATAAACCCATTTATCAAATTCTTCTGCGGCTTTGTTGTATTTTTTTTCATTTAAAAATTTTAATAAAGTTGAATTTTTAAAGGCATTATAGCCTATATTATATTCAAGTGAAATTAAAGCATCGAATTGATTTTGATTTATTGGAATTTTAATTAACTTATTAATGTAATTTGAGTGAATTTCAAGGTCGTTAATTAAAAATTTTTCTGCTTCTTCTTGGTTTATTTTTAAACCTTTAAAGATATTTTTTCCTGTGTGTCCGTATCCTATTGTCCAAATACCTGCTGGGCATTTATAAGCTTCAAGCTTTAAACCTTCAAATTCTTTTATTAAATTAATTCCATTTTTTGATATATTCATTTTGAATATCCTCAATGTCTTCTATTCTGTGATTTTCAACTTTCAATTGTTCTTTTAAAACAGATATTTCTTTTTCATTAAAATAGGTTCGCTCGATTATTGAATTATGTTTATCTTGCTTAATTTCAAGAGCTTGTATACTTTTTTCTATGACTCCCATTTTGTGTGCAAAATAGAGTGCTTGTATAATTACACTGATAAATATTCCAAGTAGTTCATAATTCATCTATTTCACCCAAAAAAATTTTTGATAATTATCAACAGAATGCTTAATAAGCCATCTTGAAAGTGAATTGACTTCTGAAACATACAATAGTCTTTCAAAAACTATTGTTGAGAAATATCTGTCGTTGTTAATATAATTGTGATTTTCGCACAATACATCATGGACTAGGGATGGAATTAAAAATTTTGGGTCAGTTTTAGCCCCTATAAGCCTCCAGAAAATTCTTGGTATTGTTGCTCCATCCCAGCAGTATCCTTTTGGAATTGTAAATTCATATTCATTTATAGTAGTTTTATCTATTAAAATTACTCTTAATTCTTTTTTGTTTTCAAAAGGCAATTTTTCTATAAGTTCTTTTTCTATTTTATCCATATTGGGTTGAATGTATTTTACATTGACCTTTGGAATATCCGAAAAAAGTATCGTTAGTTCATCATCGTTGTACCATTCTATCAATTTAAAATCTCCAAGTAAAATTAAACCCGATTTTGTTTTTTGAAATTCTAAAACTTTTCAACAAGCTCCAAAAGAGTTTTTTTAATTGCTTCTTTAGCTTTTTCAATTATTAAATCCTTTTTTTCTTTAAATAAAATTTCTGCTTTTTCTTTTAGTTGTGGTAGTTGAGCTATAATGTCTTTAATTATTCCTTCAAAAATTTTTTTTCTTATCCATTTAAACATTTTTATCCTCACATTAATTTTGTATAATCATTTGTTTCAAAAAATTCATCCAATTGTTTACTTGTAAAGCCTAATAGAGTTCCAACTTGATTAATATAGGGGTTTCCTCTATAAAAATTGTTAGCTCTTAATTCTATTTTTAGGGCTTTAATATCTATTTGCTCTGTTCCATCTTCTGATAATGGTTGTGCTTCTACAAGAGCTATAACATCATCAAAATCAAGCCCTTTTGCTTTGTATATTGCACGCTCAACATCTGCTGCGGTTAAATTAAGCATAGCTATTCTTGTTTGTTCATTTTCTTGTTCTTTTTCAATTAGTTCATTGGGAATATGCCCTTTTTCCCATAATGACCCATCAAAAGCATATTCAAGTTCATCTTCTTCTTTGGTAATTGACCAACCTAGTGAATTGGCAATTTTTGTAGATGGTGTCCTGTTTCCTATTCTATGATTTTCGATTTTTTCAATATATAAAATTCCCATTTAGGCTTCTCCTTTTGTTAGATAAAATTTTAGTACTTTATTTGTTCCTGAAAGATTGTAATCAATTCTTACTTTGCTACCTTGTGTAAAGGTAGGTGATAATGCACAATGTGCTCCGCTATTTCCCGGTGTATAAACGCTAAATCCAAATGTCTCCTTGTTGCCATCAGCTTGTTTTATAAATATAGTTTTTTGTGTTGTTGCGGCTGAACCGCAATTAAGACAAAAATATCCTGATGCCGGTGCAGTGTATATGTGGTTTGTTGCTTGAAGGTCCATATCGATGTATTCATCGCTCGGAAAGCTCCAGGAAATTATATCTTTTTTTTCTTGTGAAGGTAGATTTGATAAATTTAAGTTTAATTTTGATTCTAAATTATTTTCAATTAAATTTAAATTTTCTTCAATAATTGGAATTTGATCAAATTTATCTTTATTGTCCAATATATTTTGATATATATTGTTTAATTCGTTGTATTTTTCGTTTATATCTTGGGCAGCTTGTGCAACATATGTGGCAGATGAGTTTAGTTCATTGTATAATTCTTCAGGAGTTTTATCCGAAAATTCAGAAACCTTAATTGATAATT
>CALURR010000054.1 GCA_944323195.1 Candidatus Gastranaerophilales bacterium | reverse complement strand
GATTACAAATTACTGAAGATTTTGATAAAAAATTAGCAGAACTTTATTCATCAAAAGTAACTGTAAACCTAGACAACACTAAATCAACTATTCAACCAAACGAATTTTGGAATTCAATGGAATTAATCGCAGTTAACCACAAAGCAATGATTAACTTCAGAATAGCAAGATAATAAAATAAGTTTAAGAATATAGAAAATAAATTCTATATCATTTAATAGAGGAAGAAGATTTGATAATCCGCACCTTTTATGGGTGCGGATTTAGTATATTAAACACCTGCTTTTTGTTTTGATTTTTCTTTAATATATTCTTCAAGACAAATTGCTAATTGATCAGGACAACTCGTTGGTTTTGAACCACACATAATCCCTCTTAATTTTGCAATCACTTCATTGATATTCATTCCGATTACTAAGCTTCTAATGCCTTTTAAATTACCATTGCAACCGCCAATAAATTCAATATCTTTTATAATATCATTTTCAATTTCAACATTTATTTGTCTTGAACAAGTACCATAAGTGCTATAATTAATTACTTCAGACATATTAACCTCATTTCTTCTATAATTTAATTTTACCATGGTATAATTTTTTAGATGTTTAAAATTAAAAAAATTCAAAATAAAGATGTATATTATTCAACATTGCTTAATGTTGAACATTTTTTCACATCAAGAGATTTAATTATCAAAGATAATATTGATTTAATTTGCAATTATTTAGAAATTGACCCCAAAAATTTAATCAAACCAACTCAAACTCATAGCGCAAATATTGAAATTGTCGAAGAAAATAAAAAAGATTATCCTAATTGCGACGCCTTAATTTTAAATAAAAAAAATTATGCAATCTATCTTAATTTTGCAGATTGCACACCTGTAATCTTATATGACCCTAAAAACAATATTGCCGCAATAGCCCATGCCGGTTGGCGCGGAACAGCTCAACAAATTGCTCCAAAAACTGTTTTAAAAATGAAAGAAATTTATAATACAAATCCAAGTGATATTATTGCCCTAATTGGCCCTTGCATTTCTTTTGAACATTTTGAAACGTCAAAAGAAGCAATAGAGCAATTATCTTCAACAATTAAAAATAAAAAAGGGTTATTTAAAGACAACTTTGCCGATTTAAAAGGCATTAATAAACGTCAGCTTGAAGAAATAGATGTTAAAAACATAGACATTTGTCCTTATTGCACAATTAAAGACAACGATAAATTCTTTTCTTATAGAAAAGAAAATAAAACCCAAAACAGACACTCAGCCTTAATTAAGCTATAGGTCAAACTTAATCAATTTATTTGTTTCTTGCTCTGTTACAAATAGCTTGTTATTTTTATCATCATAAATTAAACAATAAGGCTTTTGAACTTTAGAAAATACGCTCGCATTGCCTTCAGGAGTAATTTTAACAATAGTGTTTGCGCTATAGTTTGCAACATAAACATTATCATTTTTATCTATCGCAAGCCCAATCGGACCTCTAACTAAAGAAGAATTTGAAAATATTGTTTTTTGACCATATATTGAAATTTTATGGATAGTATTATCCAAAAAACTTGCAACATAAATATTTCCTCTATTATCAAGCGCAATTCCAGATGGCGCTTCAAAACCACCCAGCTCAACACCAAGGGCTAATCCTTGAGCATCATAAGTCGTTTTATTTTGTTTAATTTTATTTTCAAGTTCTAATTCTTTTTGTCTTTTTTCAATTTTATCTATCAAAAGTTTTGCTGATTCATACTGCGCAGCAGAAGTTGGAATTTTAATCAAATAACTATGTGCGCTTGATAAATAACCTCTTTTATATTGAATTTTTCCAATATTATATAATGCCTCTGGGTCATCTGGCTTTAATTTTATTATTTCCAATAAAGATTTATAAGCTTCATTATTTTTATTAACAGACATTAAAATCTGAGCTAAATTATAATGAGCTTCATAAAAATCTTGTTTTAATTCAATTGCCTGTTTAAATAATTCAATTGAACGGTTTACATCATCTTGTTTATACAAATCAATAGCTTCATTATAAAGCATTGCAGCTTCCTCTTCGTTATCAGCAAACGAAGGATTAAAAGCCATAACGCTTAATAAAATAAAAAATGAAATTAAGATATTCTTTTTCATGCTATCATTATAACAAAAGTTAATAAAACTACAACAAATATTTTAAAGGAAAAATAAATTGCTAATTTTAGGTTTAGAATCAAGCTGTGACGAAACAGCATGCGCTATAGTAAAAGACGGGCGAGAAGTTTTGGCTAATGTCGTATCCAGCCAAATAAAAACCCATGAAAAATTTGGCGGCGTTGTCCCTGAAGTTGCCGCAAGAGAACACTTAAACTCAATTAATTTAATAATAAAAGAAGCCTATAAACAAGCAGGAATTACTCCGGATGACCTTGATTGCTTTTCATCCACTGTTGGCCCTGGGTTAGTTGGATGTTTGCTTGTTGGCTTAAATGCTGCAAAGACTCTTTCTATTGTACACAACAAACCCTACTTGGGAGTAAATCACTTAAACGCACATGTTTGCGCAAATTTTATTGATTCAAACTTAAAACCTCCTTTTGTATGCTTATTAGTATCAGGAGGACACACCCAAATTATCCACGTTAAAAATTACTCCGAACAAACAATCTTAGCTCAAACAATCGACGACGCTGTTGGTGAAGTTTATGATAAAGTTGCAAGATTATGTTCAATTCCATACCCTGGGGGAATTTTACTAGATAAAATGGCTCAAGAGGGAAATAAAGACGCTTTTAACTTCCCTGAAGCAAAAGTTGGAATTGATGAATTTTCTTTTTCAGGATTAAAAACAGCAGTTTTAAGAGAAATTAAAAAATTCAAACCTGACGAATTACCTAAAAAAGATATTGCCGCAAGCTTCCAATATAGAGTAGCTGATACTCTAATTAAAAAAACAAAATATTTTGCTAACGAACTAAACTGCAAAACAATAGTCATGGCAGGGGGAGTTGCCGCAAATTCTGAACTTAGAAGAAGACTTGAAGAACTAAAAGCCCAAGAATATATAACTCATGCGCCGGCACTTAAATATTGCACAGACAACGCTGCGATGGTTGCATCTTGCGCTTATTTCAACCCAATTAAATCAGACAACCCTCTATTATTAGAAGTTTTTTCAAGAGGATAACTATACTTCAACTCTTGCAATCAGGTTATCAATTAATTGACGAGCTATTCTGGGGCTTGTTGAGCCTTTGATAAGTGCCATTCTTTGCGCTTTTTCAATTAAAACTTTTTCATCAATTTCTAAATTGCAATCTTTTGCCAATTCAAGAACAATTTTAATATAATCATTATTGTTTGGTCTTGAAAATAATAAATTAATTCCAAAACGCTCAGAAAGTGAGTTCAATTCATTAATTGTATCATTTAAATGAATTTCATCGCCTTTTCTTGCTTTAAAAGACTCTTTAACTAAATGACGCCTATTTGATGTAGCGTAGATTACGGCATTTTTAGGACATTGAATTAAAGAACCGTCTAATACAGCCTTCATAGTAGAAAAAGTATCATCCGCTTCATCAAAAGAAATATCATCAGCAAAAATAATAAATTTATAAGGAAGATTTTTTAATTTTTCATATAATTTATCAAGATTAATTAAATTGTTTTTAAATATTTGAACAATTTTTAAATCGCTAAATTCATTCAACAATGCTCGAACACTTGATGATTTTCCGCATCCTGCGTCGCCATAAAGCAAAATATTATTAACTTTTAAACCTTCTAATAGGGCTTTTGTATTTTCATAAAGCACTTTTTTTTGCTCAACATATCCTTTTAAATTTTTAAAAGTCAAACTTTCATTTATTTCTATAGGTCTAACTTCTAAATTATTATCAAAAACAAACGCCCTATTTCTTTCAAACAATTCATCAAATTGAATTTTTATTTCTTCAAAATCAGAAATTTTAAATTCATAAAAACTATTTTTAAATTCAGGCAGATTTTTTAATAAATCAGAATAATTTTCAAACTTTTTATTTAATTCATCTTTAACATTTTCAAAAGAAATATTTGTCAATTTTGAAATTATATTTAGTTCTTTTTCAATTCTATCTTGAAAAGCTAAATCTATTTTTGTTTTATAAACTAATTTTTTAATATAGCAAGAAAAATCTTCACATTTTTCTTCTTCTAAACCTGAAATAAAATCACAATATGTTTCAATTGTTTTTTCAAAATTATTTTCATTTTCAAAAGTCTTTAAAAAAGCAAGAAATTTTTTAATCACTTTATCGTTTTTAAAATCTTTAAAAATAATTAAAAAATAAATTAAAAAATAGATTTTCAATAATTCATTCATTTTTGTACTTCCATAAACACAGCCAAACCTTGCGGATTTAGTATATATTTTTTCTCAATATAATCTTTAATTTCTAAATTAATATTTGAAAAATCAGTTGTATCAAGACATTTATGCCAAAATTTTCCGGATTGATTGTCAGGCAACATAATATTTAAAGGTTCATCATTTTTTGATGTTGCAATATAAATCCTATTTGGATTTGAATTTATCAAAACACCAAAAAATAAATCACAATTATTATCCCAATATCCCCTATTATCAAATGGAGCTATTGCGCCATTATCATAATGATAGGTTAGGGATTTTCTAAATTCTCTATTTCTAAAAATAGGATGCTCATTTCTGAATTTAATCAAATTTCTAACATATTCCATTATCCTATTTTCAAAAGTATCTTTTCTTGTTGCTTTTTCCCAATTCAAATAATTTGTGCCATCATCTTTATTATAACTGTTACTATTGCCATTTTTAGTATGCATTATAATATCGCCAATTTGAATCATTGGAATACCATAAGACATAAATAAAAATGCAAGCTGTTTTCTTATTGCATTTTCTTTTTTAGAAAAATCTCCATCATAATCTCCGCAAATTTCCCAACTTGAACCTCCTTGAGTAGAGGAGCTTTTTTCTCTAAAATTATTTAAATCATAAAGACAAAAACCATCATGCGAAGCTATATAATTAACAGATTTATCTAAACCTTTGAATTTTGAGGGAGTGCCTTCAAAAATATCTTTCATATCTGATGGCGTAACCTCAAAAGGTCTTAGAGTAATTTTTCTTACAGTATCACGAAATACATTATTCCATTCTGCCCAAAATGGCGCAAATTGTCCTAATTGATAACAATTTTTACCCCCGCAAGTCCAAGGTTCGGCAATTAAAACTACCCCATCTTGTGCAGAAGAAAAATCATCAACAACTTTAATATTCCTTTCTTCAAGACGCTCTTTTAATTTTCCGGCCAGAGAATTAACGCTGTCATACATTTCTTCGCAAGTACAGCTATTTTCATTTAAAGCAGCTGCTAAATCAAAACGAAAAGCATCTACTCCTTGATTTACCCAATAAACCAAAGAATCTACAACCAAATTCCAAACACCTTCATTGCTTATATTCAAATCATTTCCACAACCGGAATTAGAACGGTAATAACCATTTCTATATGCTTTATAATAAGATTGATTATCTATCAAAGCATAAGAAAATAAATTCGCATCATCCACATTATGATTAACAAGTCCGCCTTCTCCCGTATGATTATAAACCATATCAAGACAAACTTTAATATCATTTTTATGAAATTCATCAATCATAGAACGAAATTCATTTAAAATAGTTCCTTGAGATTTATCATAAGCATATCTTCTTGATAAACTAAAATACCCTAATGGCATATAACCCCAATGATTTACACCGTTTTGCCTTGTATCAAATTCATTTAAGGGCAAAAACTCGACCATTGTTATACCAAGATTTTTTATACTTTTCGCAAATTTCGCAGCACCTTTATATGTTCCTTTTTCGGGCATAGAAATATTCTGGGTTAAATCTTTCATATGCACTTCACCAATTATTTCAGAATTAAAGGCTCTTGGTGTAACTTTTGCAATATTAATATCCATGGTTGGATTATAAACTGTTTTTATTGCCCATTTTGCATTATTAATCAAATGAAAATTAGCACCTGAGCGAAACATATTAAACCCGGGGTTAACATCAGAAGGTACATGAGATAATTCTCTTGAATACGGGTCATAAGCTACTTTATTAGGGCAAAAACGATTTGAATTTTCATCAAACTTCGATTTAAAACCTTTATCTGTGCCTAATTCAAATTCTTCGCTATACTCCCAATTTGCTCCAAATACTCTAAAACCATAAAACACAGGAGCCTTATGACAATTTAGAACATAATCTTTAACCGATGTCTCCCAAATATCATTTTCTGTTTTTTTCATTTCAAGAGTCATAATAGGCTCTTCACCTTGCGGCTTATCAAAAATGCACAAAAGAACCTTTTTTGCATTTTTTGAATACAATCTAAAATCTACACTTTTAGTTTCTGGGTTATAATTTGCCCCTAATCTGGTTTTATCACTTGTTGTTGTATTTTCCATTTTTTCCCCTATTTTAGTGGGTTTATAACGATTCCTGATAGCAATTTCGGATAAAAATATGTTGATTTTTGAGGCATTCTATAACCTGCAGATGAAATATCAATAATATCTTTCATTTTAGGATATGCCATAATAAAACATGCACTTGCACTACCATTTTTAACTGAATTAAAAGCAACAGGCTCTTGTTTTTCATATTTTACACCATCTTGTGCCATCAATTCATCATCTGTGTAGTTAAGCTCTTTTTTTAGAATTAATTCATGCAAAACAACCAAGTCTAAATTTTGCAAAACCGCAGGTGCGTCTATTGATTTATTAACACCTGTTTTTAATTTTAAAACATAATAGTTATTATCATCTTTCAAAATCATGCCTGTAGTAATTTGTTTCTTATTTTCTTCTTCAATTTTTTCTAAAAATTCACCCTTATCAGATAAAATTTCAATATCATAATATTTAGAAACTTTTTCTAATAAATCTTTTGGATTTATTTCCTTTTGAATAATTCTATGAGTAGGATAAATAACCAAATTTTCATCCTGTGCATTTGTAAAATAACTCATAACATACTTTGCATACTCATTTTCAGGATGCAATTTTGAATAATTCATTGATGTTTCATATCTATGATGTCCATCAGCAATTAAAAGAGTCTTGTCTTTTAAGGTTTCTTCTATTACTTTAATATCACTAGGTTCATCAATTAAATATACAATATTTTCTACACCCAAATCATCAACAACATCCATAAAAGGTTTTTGAGATAAATATTTTTCAACCATTTTTTCAACAGCCTTCGTTTTATCATCATAAACCATAAAAATTTGAGAGAAAAACGCGCCTGTTTCTTCTACAAGGTTTAATCTGTCTTGTTTTGGCCCGCCCATAGTATATTCATGAGGTAGGATTTTTTTAGTTTCAAAATCTTCAATTTTATTTCCTGCAATAAAGCCTTTGCGTTCAATTAATTTACCTTTTTCGTTTTTATATTTTTGAACAATGTAAAAAATCGAAGGTTTCTTTGTTCTAATTAAAACACCTTTTTCTTTCCAATCTTCAAAATATTTTTTTGCATCAGAATATCTATTTTCGCCTTTAGTTAAAATCAATCTTACGATATTAAATTCATTTCTTTTATATAATTCATCTTGATATTTTTCATCTATAACATCATATGGCGGTGCTATAACATCATCTAAATTAACTTTATCCTGATTATATACAATTGCATTTAACGGCAAAACTTCCATTCTTTTCCCCTATTTTGTCTAATATATTTACTATATTTTAGTGCATTTTATGATTTATGTAAAATTTAAAATAGTTTTTAACATTTGTTACATTGTCAAAAACTATGGCAATTTTTCAACAAAAAAATACTTTATTATTATGTGTGTAATTAATTAGGTTAGTTATTAGTATGACAGAAGCATTAACAAACAATTATGCAAATAATTTAAATGGGTTTTACACCAATTCTTATGTCGCTCAAAAAACCCAAGAACTTGAAAACAAATTAAAAGAAGTTCAAAACGAACAAGGTTTTTTAGGTAAATCTTGGAATTGCTTTAAAGAAATAACTAATCTTGGTCTAAGCAATTCAGATTGCGAAAAACTTGTTGATAAATATAATAATGGCGAAATTTCTTTTGAAGAAGCTGTTCAGTATATTGAAGATTTTGAATCTAAACAAGAAACAATGTCAGAATTGGGTGCAAATATTTTAACAGGTATCGGCGCAATTGCTTATGCAACAACAGCGCTATCAGCCGGACCTATTGGCTGGATTGCAGCCATTGCAAAAGGAGCCCCCATTGGTGCAGCTCTAAAAGCAGGTATTAAAACTCTCGACAGGGCAACAAATGATGAAAAAGGAGATGCGCTGGATGCTAAACAAATAACTAAAGATGCCATCTCAGGAGCCCTAACAGGTACAACAAGTGCAGTTTCATCAGGAGTCGGCGCAGGTATTAAAGCAGGCAAGGTTGGCTTATCAATATTAAATGGCGCAAAATGCGGAACAATTTGCGGTAGTGTTTCAGGAGCTGCAAGCTATTTAGTTGATGTAGCTTTTGAAGATGACAAAGAATTTAATTCAGGTGAATTATTAAAAAATACCGCAACATCAGCTTTTGTATCAGGAACAGTCGGCGCTGTAGTTGGCGGCGGAATGTATGGATTATCATCAAACGTAGGTAGTGAAACAACAAAAACTCTAGGTCAAACAATTATTGCAGACTCAACCTCAAGTACAGCAAGAAAAGGTATGGGACAAATCGAAAGAAATATTTTATCCATATAAAATATCGAGCTAAAGCTCGATATTTTTTTAACAACCTATTGAAAGTCCCGCGCAAAGATTAATGTTTTGACCTGTTAAACCCTTAGCTGAATCAGAAATCAAATATTCGCAGAGTTTTGCTATTTCAATAGGTTCAATAAATCTTCCTTGCGGAGTTACGTCAATCACTTCTTTTTTTTCTTCTTCAGTTAAAGAATTATCCACTAATGGAGTCTTAACCCATCCGGGGTTAATTTGATTTATTGTAATATTATTTTGTGCAGCCTCTAAAGCCAGACTCTTAGTTAACCCTCCTAAGGCAGCTTTTGTAGCTGAATACAAGGTTGCATTTGCTTCACCAACCATGCCTGAAATTGAACCAATATTTATTATTCTTCCCCAATTATTTTTTTTCATGCCATCAACAACAAGACTTGATAAAATATAAGCACTTTTAAAATTAAGATTTAAAAGATAATCAATTTCTTCTTTTGTCATTTTTTCAATCGGTTTATATATGTATTGACCGGCACAATTAATCAATATATCAATTTCAGAATTAAAATATTCTCTTGCTTTTGTAACTAAATCAATACAAGATAAACTATCAGATAAATCACAAGAAAAATAATTTTTTTTATCTAATTTTCTTCTGCCGGATAAAAAAACTTTATTATTTCTTTCTAAAACCTCTGCAATCTTCAAACCAATGCCCGAAGTTGCACCTGTAATTAAAACATTTTTCATTCTTCTTTTGTTTCTTCAATTTCATCTAATTTTATATAATGAGATTTTAATATTCTTTCACTAAACTCTTGTATAACTTCATCCCTTTGGTTTTCATCTAAATCTCTTAAAGATTCAATAGCTAAATGCACGTTAGGGTTTTTATCGTACCATCTTTTATAATCTCTGGGGTTATAGTTTGCAACTTCTTGTATCATTTTAGAATAATCTCTGTCTATCATTTCTGAGGCTTTCATTATAATGTCTACAGCTATTTCACATTGAATCTCAACATCCAGATCAGACAATAAATTCACAAAAGCGCAAAGATATTCATTTTTTTCGTACCATCTTAAAAAATGCTTTCTCATACAAAAATTATAACAAAAATAAATTTTTTGAAAATTTTCAAAAAAAGACTTGCAAGATAGCCACATCTCAAATATAATCAATTCAGAGATATAGAAAGGGGTTCTAAATGAACAAAGAAGAATTAGTACAAGAAATTTCAAAAAAAGCTAAAGTTACTCAAAAAGAAGCTACTGAAGTTTTAAACAGCCTAGTAGAAACAGTTCAAAAAACTGTTGCTAAAGGTGAAAAAGTTACTTTAGTTGGTTTTGGTACTTTTGAATCAAGAAAAAGAGCAGCAAGAACTGGCAGAAATCCTCAAACAGGTAAAGAAATTAAAATCGCAGCTAAAACAGTTCCTGCATTTTCTGCTGGTAAAAAATTCAAAGAATTAGTAAACAAAAAATAGTTTTTTGAATTAAATAAATATAAAATATGATATGCTCTATTGCATATCATATTTTTTTATTAATTATTTTAATTAACCTTATGACATTTACATTTTGAATAACCACATTCACCGTTTTTACTAAGCTTTAAAATGTCGTCTGTAACATATTCAATATCAAAATTATATATCTTTGATAATTTTTCAACCCTCTTATAATACTTCATCTCTTTTGGTTCGCCAATAATAAGAACAACTTTTGCTTTTTTACCTGTCATAACGCCATAATAAAGAGCTTGCCCAACACTTTCTGCCCATTTTTTGGCAAAATCAAATTCAACAGCATGAGTTTTAGTTAGACAATCAATTCTTGTTAAATCATTATTCTTATATTCTGCAATGCCATTATTTATAGCACACCATGCATATTGATAACTTTTTTCGCAATGCTGACATTGAGCATTTGCTTTTAAAGCCAACAAAACAAAATAAAAAAGAATAAAATACAATATAAACCTTTTGTTAAATAAACTCATAATTTTTTCTTAATTAATTTTTTATGAAAATTCATCCTATACCTGTCTAAGATATTTATAAGTATACAGTATAATTTATATAAATAATATAAATTATATTTATATTTTATTTATTATAAATTCAACTTAATAATTATTTACAAACTATAAAGTTTATTTTAAATAGTGTTGATTAAACATTTGTTAGTGCGATACAAAGAAAAATAAGGAGGCAACTATGAACAACGTGAATGTTAATTTATCTGGTGTGGACAAAAACATTAAAAACGATATGCCAAATGAAAAAAATCAAATCTTCAAGCCCTGAAAGTTCAGAAAGTATTTTTAAAGGCAATAATGACAAATCTTCCACACCAAGCGCAGATAAAATTAGCATCAATGACATTATGGAAGCATTTGATGAAATAGATTTCAATTCTGATAATATTAGAGATTTACCAGATATATCTATGAAACCAATTGAAACTAACAAATCAAGTGCAGCTGATAAATTTAAACAAGATAATTCAAGAGCATATAATGGTGGTTCAACAGGCAGTGACAGCGGCGCACACAATCTTTAAAAAACAAACGCTCCTTTGACAATTTTATAGGAGCGTTTTTATATATTTTCAAAAAGCTTTAATTGAGATGGCTCTATAAAACTAAAGATATTTTCTATATTTCCAATTATATAAAGCGGAATATCATATAAAAAATTATTGATTTTATAATCCGATAAAGATGTTCTTATTGCAATTTCAGGTTTATATTTTTCCATATAAACCTTTAAACTTTTTGCTTGCAAATTAATTGTCGCTTTTGCTTCTATGGGTATTATTTTGTCTTTATATTGCAAAATAAAATCAATTTCAGACCTATTATTTGCCCAATAAAATATCGGTAAATTACATGTACTTTTTAACTCTTGAAGAACAAATTGCTCAGTTAACGCTCCATTATAATCATTAAAAAGTTTATCATTTTCTAATAATGATTTAACACTTAAATCGGTCATAGCACCCAATAGACCAACATCAAGCAAAAACAATTTATATGATGATGGTTCTTCATATGCTTTTAGAGGCATTTTTGGTTCTGTAACTTTTGATATTTTATTAACTAAACCTGAATTAATAAGCCAATTTAAAGATATTTCAAAATCTTTTGCTCGTGCACCTTCCTTTATTTTTCCATACACGCATTTTTTATTTTCTTTTATCAACTGCGAAGGTATTGCATTCCACAAAAGACGCGTTCTTTCAATATGACTGTTTGGTATATGTTTTGAAAAATCATTATCATAACTTTTTAAAATATCTTTTTGCAATTTTCTAACTTGATTATAATCTTTGTTTTTACAAAATGATTCAACTATTTTTGGCATTCCTCCAACATAACAATAACGCCTTAATAAATCAATTAACTTACTTTTAAACAATTTTAGTGTTTCAAAATTATTTCTTTGTATAGCTCTAAATAACATATCTTCGCCAAAAGCAATAAGAAATTCTTGAAAACTTAAAGGATTTAATTTTAAAAACTCAACTTTCCCAACAGGAAACCCTGTTCCCCTATGATATGCAACACCAAGCAAACTTCCTGCAGCTATAATATCAAACTGTGGTGCGTTTTCGTTAAAATATTTCAAAGATGTAATAGCTAAAGGGCATTCCTGAATTTCATCAAATATAATTAAAGTATCATTAGGAGTTATTTTAAAACCTGCTTCGATGCTTAAAACTTCAATTAATCTATCTGTATTTAAGTCTTTTTCAAATGCTGAACACAAATTAGGATTATTATCGAATGAAATATAGGCAACTTTTTTATATTCAGTCTTGCCAAATTCTTTCATAAGCCAAGTTTTTCCAACTTGTCTTGCACCTTCAATTATTATCGGCTTTCGACTTTGTGAATTTTTCCATTTTATTAATGAATTTATTGCAAACCTATACATAATATATTTATAATACCACAAAATACATTTTTCTGCACGACTTTTTAATAAATTCTTTGCATTTTCTGCACGACTTTTTGTAATATTTATTGCATTTTACGCACACCTTTTATTACGAGATTTTTTATACGGCAAATGTTTTAATACTTGATGAACAAACTTACCTTTTGAAGGGGTATTTAAAAAATTATCGAACATTTTTTCGTTTGTATTATAGTAGTTATAAATACTGCCATTATTGAATTGAACAATAATAACATTATCGGAATAACCGATTGCGTAAACATTTGATGAATTAACTTTGATTAAATTATTCATTGTAACTTTTTAACTCCGTTTATTAAAAGATTTTGCACTTTAATATTTATTATGATAAAATTGTTATTATTATTTGTCAATAAATTTTTAAAATCAATAATAATAAACTTTTTTGGAATTTATTAATTAAATATTTAATCTAATAAACATAAAAATATTAATTTTTAGGGTTTTACTAAACAATAAAGGCATGAAATATGGAAATAGAAAAATTATATAAATTTTTAAATTCGGATAAACAATGTTTAAAAATTAATCGAAATTTATTTAATATTTTATCGTTTGAATCGGCCGTTTTTTATAGTTATATAGTTGCAAAATGCAAAGAATGCATAAAAAAAGATGAATATAAGTGTTTTGATGAAAAAATTTATTTTTTTTCACCCGTAGATGAGATTAAAAAAAATTTAAAATTAACTGCATTTAAACAAAGAACTATTTTAAATCAATTGCAAAAGAAAAATTTATTGAAAGTAAAATATGGACATGCAAGAACAAGATATATATGGCTAAATTCTGATATACATCATCTTCAAGAGTTAATTACCGGTAAAGATAAATTGCATCAGTTAGAAATTAAATTTATAAATTTCTTAAAAGAGCAGGAGAATTTTGAAATAGAGCCTCAATATTTGTTTCATTACATAGAAAAAAGATATATGGATTTTGATTTATTAAATTTTGACAAACACAATGAAATGATGAAAAAATAATTTTTCATATTTTGGCTATATATCATTCTTTTAAATAACTTTTTTATTGCGAGAAAATCCAATTTATTATAAAATTTTCATATAATTAAGGTTATAAAAAAGAAAGAAGAAAAAGATGTCAAACAAACCGGAAAGCAAAAAAATGATTCTAACGGTTGGTGGGAGAACCGTTGAAGTTGAAACAGGAAAGTATGCCAAACAAGCAACTTCTTCTGTTACAGTACGTTGCGGCGATACAATGTTATTTGTCCATGCAACAGTTAGCAAAGAGCCTCGCGTAGGAATAGATTTCTTCCCTCTTTTAATAGATTACGAAGAAAGAATGTCTGCAGTAGGTAAAATTCCCGGAGGTTATACAAGAACCGAAGGAAGAAGTTCAGAAAAAGCAATTCTAATTTCAAGATTAATAGATAGACCAATTAGACCATTGTGGCCTAAAGGATATAGAAACGATGTTCAAATTGTTTCGCAATTATTTGCTTATGACGAGCAAGAACAACCTGATATTTTATCAATAATCGGTGCTTCAACTGCCCTAATGTTATCAGGCGCACCTTTTGAAGGTCCCGTTGGTGCCGTTAGAGTTGGAAGAATTGACGGAGAATTTATTGCAAACCCAACTCACTCTCAAGATGAAAAATCAGATATGAATATCGTTATTGCAGGTACAAAAGACTCTGTAATAATGGTTGAAGCAGGCTGTAAATTTGTAACAGAAGATGATATTATGGCAGCTGTTGAATTTGCGCAAGTTGAAATTGCAAAACAATGTGATGCTCAAATCGAATTTGCAAAAGAATGCGGCGTTGAAAGACAAGAATTTGTTAACCCATATGATACATCTGAATTAGCTTCAATAATCAAAGAAACTGCTTATGATGCTGTAGTTGACGCATATCATACTACTGATAGAGACCAAAGAAGCGAAAAATTAGACAAAATCAAAGAAGTTGTTAAAGAAAAAATCGAAGCTCTGGGAGATGAACACCCTATTGCTAAAATGATTGAAGAAACAGGAATTGATTTTGTCGCAGAAGAATTTAAAGCCCTTGAAAAGAAAATCATGCGTGCCATGATTAAAAATGAAGGCATAAGAGCAGACGGCAGAACAGTTACAGAAGTTCGCCCAATCTGGTGTGAAGTTGGTGTTCTTCCTGTTGTCCATGGTTCAGCAGTGTTTACTCGCGGTCAAACTCAAATTTTATCAGTTGCAACCCTAGCCGGTCCAGGCATGGCGCAAGAGCTTGATGGCGTTGACCCGATTAAAACAAAACATTATATGCATAAATATATCTTCCCGGGATTCTCAGTTGGTGAAGTTAAACCTCTAAGAGGCCCGGGACGTCGTGAAGTAGGCCATGGCAACCTAGCTGAAAGAGCTAATGTTCCTGCCTTGCCATCACAAGAAGAATTTCCTTATTCAATAAGAGTTACCTCTGATGTATTAGAATCAAACGGTTCAACTTCAATGGGTTCAACTTGCGCTAGTTCTATGGCATTAATGGACGCCGGTGTTCCGGTTAAATGTATGATAAGCGGTGTTGCAATGGGTTTAATCCATGAAGACGATACTGATATTGTCCTAACTGATATTCAAGGTATTGAAGATTTCTTGGGCGATATGGACTTTAAAGTTACAGGTAATACTGAAGGTATTACAGCTCTTCAAATGGATATGAAAATTAAAGGTATTTCAAATCCAACTCTAAGACGCGCCCTAGCACAAGCTAAAGAAGGCAGATTACATATCATGGAATGCATGAAAGAAGCAATCAGCGCTCCAAGACCTGAAATCTCACCTAATGCACCAAGATTATTAACAATGACAATACCTCAAGAAGATATTGGAACAGTAATCGGACCTGGCGGCAAAATGATTAGAAGCATAATTGACGCAACCGGTGCTGAAATCGATATTCAAGATGACGGCAAAGTTACAATCACTTCAAACGACAAAGATGGTGCTGAATTAGCTAAGAAAATGATTCATGATTTAACCTTCAAACCTGAAGTTGGAATGGTTTGCAAAGGTAAGGTTGTTAGAATTATTCCAATTGGAGCTTTTGTTGAATTGGCCCCAGGTAAAGATGGTATGGTTCATATCTCTCAAATTTGCAACGAAAGAATTGAAACCATTGAACCACACTTAACAATAGGTCAAGAAGTTATTGTTAAAGTTCAAAAAATTGATGATAAAGGCAGAGTTAACCTTACAATCAAAGGCTTAACAGACGAAGAAAGAGCTTCATTGAGCTAAAAACAATATAACAAAAATGAGCCTATTAAATAGGCTCATTTTTTTATGCTAAAATATTCTAGTCTTTAAATTAAAGGTTTATTTTGTGAAATACGACATTATAACGCTTTTTCCTGATATTATCAATAATTATTGTACTCAATCCATCACAAAAAGAGGAATTGAGATGAATTTAATATCAGTTAGCACCCACAACCCTAGAGATTATTCCCTTGATAAACATAAAAGAGTGGATGATACTCCCTATGGCGGCGGCGATGGCATGGTTTTAATGTGCCAGCCTATTTTTGATTGCTATGAGGCAATTAAAAAAGAAGATGATTTTGAGCTTATCATGTTAACTCCACAAGGAGAGAAATACAATCAAAATATTGCCCTTGAATTAGCTAAAAAAAAGCAAATAATCCTTCTTTGCGGTCATTATGAAGGTTGTTATGAAAGAATAAGATTAGGTTTAACTCCAAGAGAAATTTCAATTGGTGATTTTGTTTTAACAGGAGGGGAATTACCTGCTTTAATTTTGATGGATAGTATTTCAAGAAATATCCCAAACTATCTTGGTAAAGACAAATGTGCCCATGATGACAGCTTTTCAAAAGGATTAGATGGATTATTAGAATATCCGCACTACACCAAACCCCGTGAATATAGAGGAATGAAAGTTCCTGATGTATTATTAAGCGGCAATCATAAAGAAATTGAGGAATATAGAAAAAAAGAAAGTCTTAAAAGAACAAAAACAAGGCGCCCTGATTTGCTAAATTAATTTTTTCTACACCACCACTCCTTTTCTTTATATAAGATAACTGCTACATTTTTTAGTATAACAGATATTTTAATAAAAACCTCTATTTTAACCTAAAACTTGGAAGGTCTTCCAAATTTTACTTAAAAGGATTAACTTCATTCTTTTTAAGTTTATAAATCATACCACATTTTGAACAGGCCAAAACCCTTCCTGTTGAATCAATAGGGACAAATAAATGGTCGCATTTTTCAATTTCTTCAGTTTTTTGGGGCTGTTTTTTAAATTTGCCATTTTTTATATCGTCTTTAATTTTTAAAAGCAATTCAATAATATACATTTTAATTTTCTTATTTTTTAAACTATAATTTAATTATGAATAATAAATTAAAAAGATTTATATCTTCAACGGTATCATACCATGATTTTTTAAATGCGGTTAATATTGCGCAAGAACTAAATTGCGGTATTGAAATTTCTCGTTTCGGAAGATTGGCTGATATTGAAATTGATTTTGAAAAAAACAAAAAAGAATATAAGGCGATTTTAGCTGATTTTGATAATGAAGTAACCTTGCATGGTTTTTTTTCAAATCTTAATATAGCGGCAAAAGACCCTCTAATAGCTCAAGCAAGCCTTAAAAGATATTACCAAAGCCTTGAATTAGCTCAAGAATTTGACGCTTCCTTGGTTGTTTTCCACACTTGTTTTAATAATCTTTTAAAACAAAAAAAATACAAAGAAATGTTCTTTTTAAAAAATCTTGAATTTTTTAATGATTTTATAAAAAACTTTGAAAATTCAGGGATTATGGCAACCCTTGAAAATGTCCATGAATCAAATCCTGAGTTTATCAGGTCGATTGTAGCTGCTGTTAATTCGCCTAATTTTGGTACAACTATTGATATTGGGCATTGCAACCTGCATTCAGAATTGAGTGTTACAAACTGGATAAAAGAATATGGAATAATGCTAAAACATATGCACTTTCATAGCAATTTTAAAGACGAAGACTCTCATTCATCATTGTTAAAAGGTGATATTAATATAAAAGATATTTTACTAACACTAAAAGAAATGCACCTATATCCAAAAATTACTTTTGAAATTTTTGATAAAGATGCTTTATATGAATCAATAAAATATTTTAATTCTTTATGTGATGAACTTGAAATTCCTTATGAATAAGCTTTTTGCTTGTAAATATAAAAAATGATATAATTTATTTGATGAAAGAAGAATTAGAATATAAAATTCATAACCTAAAACAAAAAGCCTTGCAAACCATTGAAAACGCTGATTTATATAAATATAAAGGTGTTGTTTCAAAACTTTTAGGCTTAACTGTTGAAGTTAAACTCCCTGGGCTTAAAATTGGCGATTTATGCTACATTCAAACCTACACAGGTGAAAAAAAAGCTGCTGAAGTTCAGGCATTTAAAGGAGATGTTGCCCAATTATTACTTTTGTATGATGGCGAAGGCATAGGGCAAGGCTCATTGGTTGAAACAACAGGAGCGCCGATATTGTTCCCTGTTGGCGATTTTTTATTAGGCAGACTTGTTAATCCTTTAGGTGAACCCATGGATTCAAAACCCTTAGATTTAACAGGCGCAAAATATATGAATATAAATGGCACAATCCCAGACGCTTTTCATAGACCAATTATTACAGAACAAATGTCTACAGGGGTAAGGGTTATAGATGGATTATTAACCATGGGCACAGGACAGCGTATGGGTTTATTTGCCGGTTCTGGCGTTGGTAAATCAACTCTTTTAGGTATGATTGCAAGAAATTCAGACGCTGACGTTAACGTTGTTGCCCTAATTGGTGAACGCGGCAGAGAAGTTAAAGAATTTATTGTTGACGCTCTAAAAGAAGAAGGTATGAAAAAATCTGTTCTTGTTTGTGCAACAGGCGACCAGCCACCCCTAATCAGAATGAAATGTCTGCTTGCAGCAACAACAGTTTGCGAATATTTTAGAGATCAAGGAAAAAAAGTTTTCTTAATGACAGACACAATAACTCGTTGTGCTATGGCAGGTCGTGAAGTAGGGTTATCATTAGGCGAACCTCCAACTATGAAAGGCTATCCACCCAGCATTTTCTCTTGGATACAAAGAGCGCTTGAGCGCACAGGAAACTCTGAAAAAGGCTCAATAACAGCACTTTACACGGTTTTAATGGAAGGGGACGATATAACAGACCCTATCGTAGATATTGTGCGTGGTATTGTAGATGGGCACATTTTCTTATCAAGAAAAGTAGCTGAACAAAATCATTATCCTGCTGTTGACGCTCTTGGTTCAATTTCGAGGTTAATGAGTGCAATTTGTGATAGTGAACATAAAGAAGCTGCCGGCAAAATGAGAAATCTAATGGCGCTATATCGAGAAAATAAAGACCTTATCGATGTTGGCATGTACCAAACAGGCTCTAACCCTAAGCTTGATGTTGCAATTGAATTAATGCCTAAGATAAATGCCTTTTTACAACAAAAAACAACAGATATTGTTTCAATGGATACCACAATTCAAACCCTAAAAGATATGATGAGGGATGTAAAAATTTAAAATAAAGCTGATGCAGCTATACTCTTTGTTGTGTTTTGCTTTTACAAAACACTTATTTTGGAGGGGCTCTACCTGCTGATAAAGTTAAGGCATAAAAAATTTGCGTCTGGCGCGATTCGAACGCGCGACCTATCCCTTAAAAGGCGAGTGCTCTACCTGCTGAGCTACAGACGCAAACTTTTAAACTTTATTCAATTTTCACTGTCTTTCCTCAGCAGGTAGAGCACCGTGCTAAATTTTCAACGTTTCGGCAAGCCTCACCGAGTGCTGAGCTACAGACGCAAACTTTTAAACTTTATTCAATTTTCAAGTCGTCTATTATCGACTGCTTTTTTAATATACCAAGAACAAAATTATAGGTCAAATACTTTTTTACAATTCTTTAATAAAATATTAATTCAACATAATTTCTATCTTGTTAGTCAACTATTGCCCCTTTTGGAACAACCGTTATTCCGCCTTGAGAAACATAAAAACCACGCTTCAAGTCATCTTCTTTATTAAATCCGATTTCTGTATAAGGAGGAATTTCAACATTCTTATCAATAATAGCGCGATTAATTTGAGAATGTCTGCCTATAGTTACATTTTCCATTAAAATCGAATCACTAACGCTTGAATAGCTATTTATTCTAACCTTTGGCGACAAAACACAGCCTGAAATCATACCGCCTGAAATTATACAGCCCTCTGAAACCAAAGAATTTTTGGCCACGCCAACACGTTCATCTTCATCCCAAATAAATTTTGCAGGAGGAAAATTATAATTATACGTTCTCAACGGCCAATCAGGAGAATATAGATTTAATTCCGGAGAATATGCCAATAAATCCATATTTGCCTGCCAATAACTGTCTACATTGCCGACATCTTTCCAATAACCCTTTTCAGCGTCTGTTATGCCATCAAAAGTATTGTCAGAAAAATTATAAATATAAACCCTTGACCCATTTTTCAACATATTTGGAATAATATTTTTGCCAAAATCATGAGAAGAATGGTTATCAAGTGCATCTTTTTTCAATTCTTCAACCAATTTATCAGGTTCAAAAATATAATTGCCCATTGAAGCAAGACATTTAGTCGGGTCGTTTGGTATATGTTTTGGAGTATGTTTAGGCTTTTCAATAAAAGCAGTCAACCTCCAATCATCGTCAACTTCAATTATTCCATATTCACCAGCTAATT
>CALURR010000053.1 GCA_944323195.1 Candidatus Gastranaerophilales bacterium | reverse complement strand
CTATTGCACCTCCTGAATGATATGTATAACAATAATCTTTACCATATAAAATTCTAATTGGCACAGAAAATTCACATCCATCTGGTGAACAGTAGCCAATTGCGCCACAGTAGATGTTTCTGTTTTCTTTTTCTAATTCTTTAATAATTTTCATTGTAGAAATTTTGGGTGCTCCTGTAATTGAGCCGCAAGGAAATATTGCCTTAAATATGTCATATAAGCTTGTATTTTCTTCAAGTTCACTAGATATTTCAGAAGTCATTTGAAAAACCGTTGGATGAGTTTCTATTTCAAATAATTTATCTGCTTTTACACTTCCTGTTTTTGAAATACGCCCTAAATCATTTCTTAGTAAATCAACAATCATTACATTTTATGCGCGATTTTTTAAATCATTATATAAAAATTGTTTGTTCTTTTTGTCTTCTTCTTTATTTGAACCTCTTTTTATGGTGCCTTTCATAGGTTTAGTTATTATTTTGTTGCCATTTAATTTAAAAAACAATTCAGGTGAAAATGAAAGTAAATTTAATTGTGGAGTCTCAAAAAAGAAATTGTATGGAGTAGTTTGCTTTTCTAAAATTGCTTCATATAAGTCAATTTTATCTAAATTGGTGTATATGGTGCTTGGATAAGTGTAATTAACTTCATATGTATAACCATTTTTAATGTAATTTTTGATTTTTTTTATATTGTCAATGTAGTCTTTTTTATTTATTCTTGGTTTTATAATTGTGCCAAGTTTCTTTGGGGCTTTTGGGGTGTATTTTTCATATTTGTCATAGACTTCAAAATAAAGTTCACTAAAATCATAGGTTATATATCCTATGAGATGATATTTTTTTCTTAATTTGTCAATTTTATTTAGAGCAGTTTTTAATTGCTCATTTTTAGCTTCTATTGTTTCGATTGGGTTTTTGAAACATTTATCAGAATATATTTGCATAAGTTAATTATATTTATAAATTTAAAAATAACAAAATTTATGTTGAGCATAAAAGTAGATAATTGTAAAAATTGTAAATAAATATTACAATTATATTTATACCATGTTGTATAAATTGAATTTTTATATATTATATAAATTAATATGTTTACTAACTAAAGATACAATACTAAATTAAAGGAACACAATGCTTTCCCCTAAGCTAACAACATCATTTAATTCTACATACAAATCTTACGTAAGCAATAAGACGGTTTTTCAACCGTCTTTTTAGCTTTTTAGAAAGGAAATTCTATGCCGGTCGAAACATTATTTAAACCAAAAGCAGATTACAAAGATAAAATTAAAATTTCATTCAAAAGAATTGATTATGAAATTGAAACAAGCAGACTTTTGAGCATTATCAGAATGCTTGAAGAAGACAAGTTGTTAAAATTTGAAAATGAAACACATATTGAGCGTTTAATTCATAAACACAATTTAGCTAAACGCGTGTTTTTTGAGGACATGAACAGGTTTTAATTTATTTTCATACCGATATTTGTTACTTTCGATACAAGTGAAATGCGCTAAGTGCGCAAGGCTTGCTTTATTATGGAATAAAGCAAGCCTTTTTATTTATTTATATTTAAAAAGCACTTCCTATAATAAGAAGTGCTTTTGTTGAATTATATTATTAATTATTTACAGCAAGTGCCACATGCTGTGCAAGACATGTTTAATTTGTCCATTGCTTCTTCAAGGCGTACTTTTATACGTCCATCAACTGCAATACCTTCACCTGTTTTTTCTGATATTAATAATGGATTAATATCTAATTCGTCAATAAATGGATAATCAGAAACTAATTGAGATAGTCTTAGTAATGTTTCTTGAATTTGATCCATTTGAGCAGGTTTTGTACCTCTTGCACCTTCTAAAAGTTTATATGCTTTAACTGATTTAATCATTTCAGATGCGTCAACATCAGTTAAAGGTGCAATTCTGAATGTTACATCTTTCATAACTTCAATAAATACACCACCTAAGCCGAACATCATCATAGGTCCGTATTGTGGGTCTGTTGCAATACCGCAAACCATTTCACGGTTGCCCTTAACCATTTCTTGAATAATTACACCTTCAAGACCGTCAATTAGACCTTTTTGTGTTAATTTTTCAATTAAATCATTGTATTCTGCTCTTAATTGTTCTTCTGATTGAATGTTAACTCTAACACCGCCAACATCTGTTTTGTGTGATGTTGTTTTAGAAGTCATTTTCATAACAACAGGATAGCCGATTGAATTACCAACTTTAACAACTTCGTCAATATTTGTTGCAAAACCTGATTTGCAAACCCTTATTCCATAAGCGTCTAATACATCGATAGATTCACGAGTTGTTAATTGAGCTCTGTTTTCTGAAATTGATTGTTTCATAATGGCTTCAGCGCGAGCTCTATCCACGTTGAATGTTGGGATTTTGCCTTCTGGGCGTTCTTGCCATAATCTTTGTTGATTTAATCTGTTGAAGCCATCTGCTGCTTCTTCAGCGTACATAAAGAATGGCATATTAACATTTAGATTAGAAAGATTTGAGAAGAATTCGCTCTTTGTCATAAATACGCCAACAATAGGTTTAGATGGATTTTTAGCCTTGATTTCCATAACTGCTTTAGCTACATCAATGTCTTTTAAACCTAAGAATGGTAAGTAAATAACCATAATCATATCAACATTAGGATCAGCTATAACTGTTTCAAGGGTTTGCTTGTAGTGTTCAATTGGAGCTGAAGCAATCATGTCGATCGGGTTTTTAACAGATGCTGCTGATGGTAAGAAACTTCTTAATTTTTCTTTTGTTTCATCAGTAATTTTTGCCATTTGCATACCGTATTCGCAAACTGCGTCAGTTGCCATAATTCCGGGGCCGCCTGAGTTTGTAATAATTGCAACTCTATCGCCTTTTGGAATAGGACAAGTTGCAAACATTTTAGCTGTTGCAAATAAGTTTTTCAATGAATATTCTCTAATTACGCCTGATTGAGCTAAAAGAGCATTAGCTGCTTTATCAGCACCTGCTAAAGAGCCTGTGTGAGATGAAGCTGCTGAAGCGCCGGCTGCGCTTCTTCCTGCTTTAAGAGCTAAAATCGGTTTCTTTTTAGAAATTTTTGTAGCTAATTTTCTAAAGTTTTGAGGATTTTGAATTGATTCCATATAAAGAAGAATTTGTTCAACATCATCTTCGTTTTCCCAGTATTCAAGAGCAGTTTCGGCGTTAACATCAGCTTGATTACCAATTGAAATAAATTGAGCAAAACCAAGATTTAAGTCTTTTAAGATGTTTAAAATACCGCCGCCCAATGCGCCTGATTGAGAAACGAAACCGATATTGCCTCTTTCTGGTAGGGATTCAGCAAAACAAGCGTCCATTCTGATTTCAGGATGTGTATTAACAACGCCCAAACAGTTTGGACCAACGCAGCGCATACCATATTCTCTAACTTTTTCTAGAAGTTGTTTTTCTAATTCCGCACCTTCTTTTCCTGTTTCTTTAAAGCCTGCTGTGATAATGCAAAGACCTTTAATGCCTTTTTTGTGACATTCGTCTATTGTATTTAGAACAAATTTAGCATTTACAACAATTAAGGCTAAATCAATTTCATCAGGAATTTCATTAACATTTGTATAAGCTTGAATTCCTTCTATAATTCCGCCTTTTGGATTAACAGGATATATTTTACCGTTGAATTTATATTCTTGTAATCTTTTCATAATATCAGAGCCGATTGTATGCTCTTTTGTAGATGCACCAATAACCGCAATTGATTTTGGTTTCATAATTTTGCTTAGCATATTATTTCATCCTTTCC
>CALURR010000052.1 GCA_944323195.1 Candidatus Gastranaerophilales bacterium | reverse complement strand
ACAGGAGGGATAATATCTTGTAATTCAACTCTATTTACCTTTACACCCCATTTATTTGTTGCTTCGTCTAAAATCGCTCTTAGTTCATTGTTTATTTTATCTCTTGAAACAAGGGTTTCATCTAAATCAAGCTGTCCAACAAGATTTCTTAAAGTGGTTTGTGTTAATTTTTCAATAGCTTCAGGAAGATTTTGAATTTCATAAACCGCGCTTTTGGCGTCCACTATTTGAAAATACAACAAAGCATTAATACTAATTGAAACATTGTCTTTTGTGATAACAGTTTGTCTTGGAAAATCATAAACAGATTCTCTTAAATCAATTTTGGTTCTTTCTTTAATATATGAATAAGTTTGCCCATCAATTCCTTTTTGGGTAATTTTCCAAGAAATTCCTCTTGGAGATTCAATAATAGGAATAATAAAATTCAAACCTGATTCAAGAGTTCTGGAGTATTTTCCTAAATTTTCAATAATAACAACTTCTGCTTGTTGGACTATAACAACACCTTTTACAATAATCAAAATTGCCAATACTAACAATAAAACTAAAAAAATAGACATTATACTCTCCTAAATAAACTTTTAATTATTTTTTTCAACTTGGAAAATCAAGCCTTGTACACTTTTTATAACAACCTTTTCACCTTTTAAAATAGGTTCTGTGCTTCTTGCTTGCCATCTTTCATCATAAATACCAATTGCACCTTTATTATTATCAATATCATCTATAACAGTTGCAACTTGACCTATGTATTTTTCTTCAATTCCGGTTTTTTGAGTATTTTGAGCTTTTAATTTTAAAAATATCGGTCTAATTGTGAATAAAAATATAAAACCAAATAAAACAAAAGATATTACTAAAACAGGAATGCTGTTACTAAAAAACGAAATAATAGCACATGCAACCCCGCTAAGCGCAAAGTTAATAAAAAACAAGCTTGGAATAAAAATTTCCAACAGCACAAAAACTATTGCGATACTTAAAAATAATTCCCACATAATATTTTCAGTCTAGCAAATTTTTTAGCTTTTTGCAATCAGATTAAATGGCTAAAGTTTTTAAAATTTCTTTTTGTTCATTGATTAGCTTATATGACTCTCTTGCTTTTAAAATACCTTTTTTCAAAACCCAAGGATGTATTTTTTTATTTTTTATTATTTCAAGAGTTCTGTTAAAATCATACATAAAGCAATATGATAAACACCAAGCAGCAGCCATTTTGGCATAATATTGATCATCATTAAATAATTCTATTTTTTCAATAACATAATCAAAATCACTTTCAATAAAATAATTCAATAAAATTACATAAGAAAATCTTAGTTCATATTCTTTTTTAGATTTAAAATAATTCTCGATAAAATCTTTTGCTGCTTTTTTGTTTTCTTTAATTATTTTTAAATTTGAACATAATGTATCGCAGACTGACCAGCAATTTATTTTTTTAATAAACTTTTCTAGATGATTTTTAATATAATTAAAATCAGCCTTAATCATCCCGATAATCATTGCTTCCAGTAGGGTTAACTCCAAGAACTCATCATCATTTTCACTAAAGAATAATTCATAGTCATTTTTAGCAATTTTTTTTGCAATTTTTTTTAAAATCGGAAATCTAACTCCTAAAACGTTTTCTATATTAGGCAAAAGTGACGATGAAAATTTTTGATATTTTTCATCTTTATTTTTTAATAATTCTTTTTTTATTTCTTCTATCATAACAAATCAACTATTACAACACCATCTCTACCTTGTGTTTCATCTCCATATCGAAATTTAGCTACATAAGGAGAATTTTTAAGATAATCTTGAACAGCTTGCTTTAGCGCTCCTGTACCATAACCATGGATAACACTGATTTGATTTAAACCTCTTAAACTTGCCTTATCTAATTTTTCATCCAAATATTCAATTGCTTCCAAAACCCTCATTCCTCTAAGATCAAGACGAGATAATAAATTATCAGTATTATCAAAAGTTACTTGAACCTTTTTTAAGTGAGGTGCAACTTTTTTATCTGTTTTAGCTAATTTTGAAATATGAATTTTAGATTTTATATTACCTATTCTAATTTCAACGTTACCTTTTTTGTCGGGTAAACTATCTAAAATAACCACTTGCTCTAATTTTTTAATTAATACATTTTGCCCGATTTTAAGGTTATTTAAATCAAGCGGAGTAAATTTTTGTGCTAAATTATCTTCCTCGGATGAAAATTCTTCTCTTATTTTTTGCTCAATAGAATTTAAGCGATTGTATGAACGCATTGCAACTTTTAGAGATTTTTCTTTTCTAATTTCATCAACCACTTGCTTAATTTCATCTCTAGCTGATTCCAATTGATTTTGAAATTTCTTTTTAAAATTATCAAGCGATTTTTTCTTGTTTTTCTTTAATTCTTTTAATTTTTCATTGTATTCGGAATTTTGTTTTTGGGCTTCATCAAGATTTTTCTGAGCAAGATTTTCTTTTTCAATCAAACTTTGGTTTGTTTTTTCAATTTCTAAAAACATTTTTGATGTTTCTGAACCGTTTGAAATTAAATTTTCTCTTGCCATCTTGATTATTTCAGGATTTAAACCAAGCTCTTGAGATATATCTATAGCGTTTGATGTTCCTGATATTCCAATAATTAAATTGTATTTAGGTTTCAGGGTTGCTATATCAAAAAGAACTGTAGCATTTTCAAAATAAGGATCTTTATATTTTAGAGTTTTTAGTTCGCCAAGATGGGTTGTAATTATTGCAGCACTATTTTTCTTTTTGATAAATTCTAAAATTCCATAAGCCAATGCAGCTCCTTCATTTGGATCTGTTCCGGAACCCAATTCATCTAATAAAACCAATGAATTTTCATCAATAGAATTTAAAATTTCAGCTATATTTTTAATATGCGCTGAAAAAGTTGAAAAACCTTGTTCCAGACTTTGTTCTTTTGATATATCACAAAAAATAGATTTATATGGATATATTTTAGCGCCAATTGAAGGAATATGAAGCCCTGCTTTTGTCATTAAAACCAATAATCCCGCTGTTTTTAGGGCAACTGTTTTACCGCCTGTATTTGACCCAGTAATTAGTAGACAGTTGTAATCTTTACCCAATATAAAATCGTTTTCAATAACCTCTTCTTTGACTTCAATAAGTAAAGGGTGGCGCATTTTTTGAATATCAATTATTTTTTCATCTGTTATTTGCGCTGCTTGACCTTTTAGAAAAATTGAATACTTTGCTTTTGCAAAAATAACATCAAGACGAGTTAGAATTTTTTGATTTTGCAATAATTCATCTTTAATGTTTTTAAGTTTATTACTTAAAAAAGCAAGTATTCTATCAATTTCAGCTTCAATTTCTATTTCAATTTGTCTTAGTTTATTTGACAAGGGAACCAAATTTGATGGTTCAATAAAATAAGTCAAATTAGTTGATGAAATATCATGGACTATTCCGGATACCTTATTTTTACAACTGGCTTTAACCTGAAAAACAGGTCTATTGTCTCTTGTGGAAACAACTGTGTCTTGAAGATTGTCAACAAAAGATGGGTTTTGTAAAAGTGAATTTATAGCGTTTTTTAGATTGTCTTTATTGTCTTTATAAGAATTTCTTAGCGATTTTAGGATGTCAGAAGCTGAATCTTTAACATTTAATTCACTATCAAAAGTAGAAAAAATTTCATCTTCAAGATTTTTATCAATATAAAGATTTTTAATTATTTCTAAAAGATTGTTATCTAGGGTGTTTTTAGAGATAAAATTTTTGGTTAATCTTGCATATTGAAGATTTTTAGCAGTTTCAATAATTTCATCAGCATTTAGATAATTTTGTTTAAATAAAAGTTCAATATCCGCTAAATTTTGGATAGGGATGGTTGATTGCGTATCATCAATTATTTTTTTAGCGCTATCAACAAGATTTAATTCATATTCGATTTTTTCTTTTACATTGTTTATTTCAAGCTCAAAACAAGCTTTTTTGCCTAAAGAAGAAATTGCAAATTTAGATAAACTTGATAAAACTTTATCAAATTCAAGCGCGATATAATGGTCATTTAGTGCTAAATTTTCCATAAGTAAATT
>CALURR010000051.1 GCA_944323195.1 Candidatus Gastranaerophilales bacterium | reverse complement strand
TCAAATATACTACGCTTATGAAAAAAAAATTGCGCAAAAAAAAGATATAAATAATTAATTTTGTTACAAAAGTTATAATTTTGTTTTAATTCTATTTTAAAACCTTTGTTCTAAGTGTATTTTGGGTGATTTAAACAATAATGTAAAGAAATGTAACAATATATAAAAAATATATAATTTTGATATTCAAATTGTTTTTATAGATATATAAGAGAGAAAAAGTTATCGAGGTATTAACAATGTCAACATCATTTGAATCATTAATTTTATCAGCCGGCAAAACTATTGCGACAAACATGGCTAAAACAGCATTAGAAGATTTAACAAGTACAACTCCAACAAGAGTAACAAAAAGAGAACAATACGAAGACGTTTCAATTTTTGATTCTACTAAAACTACTTCCAGTGATAGCGCTTGTGAAGATTTATATGAAAATGCAGGTAGACTTATAGGAGGTATTGCCGGTGGTGGAATAATTGGTTCATTCATTGGTGGTATTCTTGGTAAAATCGCTTATTCAACAGTAGGCAAAACCATGAATCAATTATCAGATAAATTATTGGGCTGGATACCAGGATATGAACAAATAAAAAACTTTGGCTATAACTTATTTAATACAGTTGCAAATGTTGCTTCATTAGGTACAGGTAATGCAAGCCAAGGCGTAGGCAGTATTGCTTCAAAATTGATTGATGCAGTTGCATAATAACTCTTAATAATATCCTTGATAACTTTAAAAATGGAGAAACAGGAATGTTTCTCCATTTTTAGTATTCAATTGCAACTTTTAAACATTTATCCTTGTTTGATTTAAAAAATTCATAAGCTTCAATTATATTTTCAAATTTAAAGCTATGAGTTATTAAAAAGTCGGTGTTTATTTTATTTTTTGAAATTAAATCCATAAGCTCTCTGCAATATATTGCATCTACTCCACCTGTTTTGAAAGTTAGATTTTTGCCATACATCTTAGGTAGAGGTAAAATTTGATTTTCTTCATACATTGCAACTATTCCCACAATTCCATTAGGACGAGCTATTTTCCAAGCGAGCTCAAAAGTATCCTTTGCTCCTGCGGCTTCAATAACTTTATCTATTCCATATTTTGTTATTTTTTTAATTTCATCTTCAATATTGCAATCATTAGGGTTTAAATAAAAATCAGCTAGGTTTTGATTTTTAGCTATATCAAGTCTATGTTGGTTTATATCGATAGCAATAATTTCTTTTGCTCCTAAAATTTTTGCACTTATCATAGCGCACATTCCGACAGGACCTGAGCCGATTATGGCAATTGTGTCATTTTTTTCTATTTCGCACATTTTTGCGCCAAAATATCCGCTTGATAATATATCTCCCACAAAAAGAGCGTTTTTATCTGATATATTATCATTTATTTTAGTTAGAGTATTATTTGCATAGGGTACTCTAACATATTGTGCCTGACAGCCGTTTATTGAACAACCTAAGAGCCAGCCGCCATTTGTGCAATTGTTTATATATCCTTTTTTGCAGAAAAAACATTCATTGCAAAAAGTTTCGCAATTAACACTTACTCTGTCGCCTATTTTGAAATTTTTAACATTTTTTCCTAGTTTTTCAACTGTTCCAACAAATTCATGCCCTAGAACAATATTGTTTTTTGCTTTTGGAACAAAACCTTCTATAATATGTAAATCACTTGTGCAAATGCTTGACAGATTGACTTTTATTATGGCGTCATTATCTAATAATAATTCGGGTTTTGATATTTCTTTTAGGGCTATTTTAGGATTAGAATTTTTATTATAAATAAGTGCTTTCATAAGGTTCCTCTATATAATATTTAAAGCGCAAAAATCTCTATAAGCGCAATATTTGCAATTTTCTTCTTTATCAGTTGGTTCAAAATCGTGGTTTTTGATTGATTTAATTGCATTATTAAATTTTTCTAAAATATTTTCTATTTCTTCATTAGAAAAATTAATTTCCAAATTGCCATCAAATTCTTCAGGGAAAATAAAGCAAGTTTTTTGAACTTTATTTTTTGTGATTTTTTCAAAGAAATATTTGTATAAACCAATTTGAATGTAATAATTTTCATTTTTACCGTTAGGACAAATTAAATTCAACCCTTTGGCGCTGCCTGTTTTATAGTCATAGATTGAATATGTGCCATCAGGATTTTTTTCTATTCTATCAATAATTCCTTTGAATTTATAATTTTCATCTTCATAGATTAATTTATGTTCAATTTCAAAAATATCTTTAATCGGCGTTTGAATAAAATGAGGATAAAATTCATTTAAGGCTTTTTTTCCTCTTTCAAGTAATATTTCTTTTTGTTCTATTGAAGATAAATCATAGGAATTAAGCTTATTTTTAAAATAATCAATTATGTCATCTTGACTAGGATAGATTTCTTCTTTTTTAGCTGACTTAACTGCAAATTCAAGGGTTGAATGGATTGCACTACCAAAACACATAGAATCATTATTTCCATATTTTGTATTTAGCTCTAAAATATATTCATATAAAAATTCTCTTGGACAATTTAGATAAGAATTAATTGAGCTTGGAGAATAGAATTTATCTTGTAATTTTAAATCGATAAATTCCTTAAAATCTCTTTTATAGTCGTAATCTCTTTTTATAATTGAATTTTTGGCCTCTTGCCAGAATGAATTAATTGAATATTCAGGCTTTTGATTAATTTCAATAATATTTTCATCGATATTTTGAGCTAAATTTAAAATGAGTTCGCTTGGCTTTTTGATTTTCCCATTGATATATTGAACATAAGAAAGCCTTAAAAACTTCTTGGCTCTTGTCATTCCGACATACATAACTTTTATTCTGTCTGTTAATTTTATTTTTTTTAGTTCGTCTTCTGTTTTGTATTCTTTTATATCAACAGGAACAATCGCTTTAAATGAGCCATTATCAGCTTCCCATAAGTTTCTTAAAAGAGTTGGCATATAGACATAAGTATATTCTTTTCCTTTTGAAGAATGATAGGTAGATAATTGAATAGCGTTCATTTCAACCGGTGCTTTTTGAGTTAAAATTGCAATTTCTTCATCTTGAAGCATTTGAAGATATTCAACAAAGCCAACCAAGGTAATATTTTTATAGGCATTTGTGAAATCATCTGCTTCATCTAAGACTTTTTTAATTGCTGCAATATTTTCAATTTGGTTAATTTCAGAATTTAAATAGTAATTAAAAATCCCTGTTTTAGCTCCAATTTCAATAATGATATTTCTTAGAGTTTCGTTTGTTTGATAACTTCTTAAATAATCAAAAGTTTTAATAAAATTATCTATTTTATCTTTTTCAATAAAATCATCAATTTCTCTCATTGAATTAATGAACGCTTTATTTGTTGAGCGTTTTTGATATAGTTTCATATAATCAAGAGGGTTAATTTTAAATGGGTCTAAAAGTAATAGTTTAAAAATTTTATCAGAATTTAATTCCGGGTTTACTAACATTTGCATATAATAAAATAAAACAATGAATGATTTTATTTCAAAAATATTTTTCCCGTCTTTTAATTCAAAAGGGATATTTCTATCTTTTAGCATTTGAGAAAATATCAAAAGTTCATCATTTGATTTTGTTAAAATAGCAATTTCAGAGAGTTTTTTATTCCCATCTTTATCTTTAGGACAATCAGGAGAATTAACTAATAAATCAATCTCATCTACAATATCATTGTATTCTTGAAATTGGTCATAATAAATATTACATCTAACCTTTGGGTTATCAAGTTTAAAATTTTCATTTTTTGAAATTAATTCTTTTGAAATATTGTATCGGCTAAATTCAGGGTTAACCTCTAATCTTGATAGGTCTTGTTTTATTATTTCTCTTGCGCAATTAAGAATATTTTGGCTTGAGCGCATGTTCTCTTTTAAACAGATAACTTTTGTATCCGGATAATGTCTTAAAAAGTTTTCAATTGTGTCTAGTTTAGCACCTTGAAAAGTGTAGATAATTTGATCATCATCACCAACAACAAAAATATTTTGTGTTTTGTTTGAATCAGCTAATTTAAAAATAATTTCATTTTGATTTTTGTTTGTATCTTGATATTCGTCAACTAAAATATATTCGTATTTATTTGAAATTTTATCTAAAAAATAGGGTTCATTTTCAAATTTATCTAAAACAAAAGAAATCATATCATTAAAATCAAGATAATGATTTAGTTCCATTTTGCTTTTATATAGTTCATAAAAATCCCAAATTTCATAGGCTTTTCTTATTTTTTTCTCTTGAGAGTCTATGCTATTTAAAAGTGTTTGCGGAATTTTTTTATTTTTTTGTTTGTAATCTTCAAGTTTATCTTTAAGTGCTTTTATTTCAGGCTCCCAGTCGGGGTTTTGTTTGATATTTTTAAAATATTCTTCTTTTGTTAATCTGTTTCTTTTAATTTCTTCAATTTGTCTTGAAATAGGCTTTAAAAAAACATAGGGGTCATTTTTAGAACTTCTGTGTTCAACCGGATTTAATTCATCAATACATTCTTTTATAAATTGTCTTGAAATAGCTGCAGGGATTAGTTTATAATCCTCCGGAAGTTCAAATTCTTCAGGGTTTTCGCTTATTATTTCATTACAAAAGCTATGATAAGTATAAATATCAATTTCGCTTGTCTGATTTTTTAAAACATCAGAAAGTCTTGAGCGCATTTCATTTGCAGCAGCATCAGAAAAAGTTAGGCAAAGAATTTTATTTGGAGAGATATTTTTGCTTAGCATATTTTTAATTCTCTCAACAAGGCTAAAAGTTTTGCCTGTCCCTGGGCCTGCTATAACAAGATATTTTCCTTCTATATTTTCAATGCACTCTTTTTGAGCGGCGTTTGGCTCTATTTTTTCTTTAGTTATTGTCATTTTATCCTCGTTTTTTTAGATAATTATATCATTTTAGGATAAAAATTTATAGTTTATTTTGTAAATGCATCTCCATTAAATGTGCCGTTTTGAATAGATTTTAGAGTGTTTAGAATGTATAATTCCATATTTTTAATTTTTGCTTTTTGCTCATCGGATAGTGAATTTTTCCAAGCTTGCAATTCTTTTTGGAATTTTTCAGCAGGAATTATACAATTGCCTTTGCCTATTTTTTTGCAATATTTTTGTGAAAAATTTTCAATAAAATCTTTGTATGTTTCAACAATTGCATCGGATATTAACATAGCCCCCTTGCTCATTGTGTCAATATCTTTTTCAATTAGTTCTTTTTTGTGCTCTGAAACCGCCAAAGTTCCATCAGGATTTCTTCTTATATGTCCAACACCTGTACTTTTGCCCATTCCAAAGTCTAACACAGCTTTTGTTGCAAAGTAATTGATATTTTCCATATCCTGAGTTATGCCGACACTACCGTTTATATTGAAAAATTTCTTTTCTGCTGAATAACCGCCATAGCTGCATATCATGTCGCTCATTATGTTTTCAAAACCGGTGCTTGAGGTTTCTTCTGATTCTTTTGAAGATACCAAACCTAAAAAGTAGCTTCTTGGATCAAGGGTGATGAAATCTAGTTTATTTGGAACTTGCCAAGGTGAGCCTTGTTCTTTAATTAAATCATACATAACTTGGCGATTAATTGCATGGCCAATTTCGTGTGTTGTGGTAATTTTTTTATCAAGATTGTTTTTAAAATTTGTATTAGTTCTGCCATATTCAATTCTTAAAAATGCTTCAAGTAAGTCATTTAAATCAATAGTTTCTTTATTTTTTTCTGTTGATGCATTTTTAGCGGTTTCTAATAAATACATAATATCAACAACGCTATAGCCTTGAGTCGAAATTGTCTCGGCGATATTTTTAATAATTTTATTTCTTGTTCTTTCGCTGTTTCCTGCAATAGTAAGACCCATTTTGTCTATGTAATAATTAAGAACATCCTGAGTTTCTTTTGTTCCTTGCGGCGGATAAATATCGATTGTGTCTATGAATTTATACGGTTTTTGAATGTTAGGGTCTATTAATTTGGGGATATTCATTGAACCCATTACAACAATATTTACATCTTTATTTCTTCTAATAGAGTCCATCTCATCAAGCAATTGTGAGAATGCTTTTTGTTCATAGATTGATGAAACACCTGTTAATGGGTTTGCTGCAAAATTATCAAAGTTTTTAATGTATACAATAGCGCATTTGTTTGGATTTACTTCTGCTTGAGCAATTGCGCTTGACATTATTTTTTTGATTTTCATTTCTGAAAAATCTGCATTTTCGGAAAGTGTATCAATATCTTTTAGTGCAAAATCTTTTGCGTTAATTACAATCATAGGAACTTCTGCTTCACCCGCTATTGCTTGAGCAGTATTAAATCTTCCTCCTCCATTATCTGAATTGCCGTAGTAGCTTAAAATATAACCTCTTGTGCCTATAGTGCCATTTTTAATTGCTCTGACAACATTTTCGGCTTGAGCTTTTGTCATGGGTGAACCTACAATGTCATCTAGGGTTTTGCCTGTGTCAAATATAATCCCATCATCGTTATCGTTTTGAACATTATTTAAAATTTTTGCTTCTTTCATATAATCAACGATTATTTGAGGAGTAATATCTTCAATGTCAGGGTTATATGCTGAAACGGTGCTTAATAAATCAATTGCTTTATCAGGGTAGCTTCCATTTATTTGTGCGGTTAGTTCAATAGCTTTTTTAATTGTTTCAGGAGAGAATTTTTTGCCTGTTTCTTGTTCAATAAAAGCAACTCCATTTTCATTTGTTAGATAATCTATTGCATCATTAGCGTTAAGAGTAGGTAATGTTTGAGTTGAATATGTTTCAAATACATTTCCAAGAGTATTTTCTTTTGATGTTATAGTGTAATATGCTTCTTTATCAATTGTGAATACAAATCTTACATCGGATTTATCATATTCGGATGGAATATTGATAAGTGTATCTATATCTTGTTTTGAGATAGTTTCTCCATTTGCGGCGTGAAGATAATTTAAATCTGCCACTATTACAGTCGTTTTGTTTGGTTTTTCTTTTGCTTCATTGGCTAAAGTGGTTAATAATTCAAATGTTGCGTTTTTATTTAAAATTACAATATCAGTATCATCTTTGGATACATTTTTATAGTGTTGGTTTGGTTTATTGATTAAATTAACAAAGCTATTAATTAAGTGTTTTGCTGAATCAGAATTATTTTTATCTGTTAGAACCACAGTATCTTTTCCAAGACTAATATTTTTCCATAATATATCGGCCTTATCATCAAAAAATGCCATGTGTTTTTTCTTTTTGTGGTTTTCATTATCTATCATAACGGCTTTTTGCAAGTTATTTCCCAGTGTAACTATGTTTTTTACAAGTTTTTGATCTTGAGAAAAGCCTGCTGCAAGCAAAGGAAAAGTTTCATTAATTGATTTGCCGATTTGACCTAATGAAAAATAAAATTGATATGCTTCTATTAAATTATCCATTGTTTCTTTGGATGGTCTTGGGTTAACTAATGTTCCTTTTAAGTTTCTTTTAGGACCTTGAGGCATAAAGTCTTTTTTAACTTGTTCAATATGCTCATCTATGACTTTTGCAATTTTTTTTCTGTCGTCTTTGTTTGTTATTTCGTTTTTTGCTCTGTCAATAGTGTTTTGCAAAATTACCAAGGTGTTAGCATTGTTTGGGTCATTATATTTTGTTATACCTTGTTCAATGTCAGCCAGTTGTTTTTTTATAAAATATAATGAAGCTAAATAAATATGCCAGTCTTCAATGCTTGAACTTCCTGAAAGACGAGCTATGTTAACTGCATCAGCCCATATTTTTTTCATTTTACTTGTAAACATCTTTTTTAGGGTTTTTGGGCTGACAGGTTTATTTTCATCTTGCCCTTTGAAGGTTATGGTATCTGCTTTTAGAGGTGTTAAATTATTGTAAATGGGGTTTGAAGTATTATTTTTTAAATTGTTTTTATTTTGTAAAAAATTAAATCTTTGATAATTAGAAATTGAATTTATTTTCATATCTTCCTCGCGCTAGTCTTTTTAGGTTTGAAACTTGAAAATAAATTTATTTGTTAGTTATTTAATCTAATTTTTACAAAAATTTATAGTTTAATCATTGTGTTCGTGTTTTGGGCGCAAAAGAAGCATTTTTGTGTCTTCTATAGCCAAAAGCCCATGGGCTATATTTTGGGGCATTATAATCATTTCATTTTCTTTTAGGATGTATTTTTCTTTTCCTATAGTAATTTGAGCTTTTCCTTCAATAATTTGCGCTACTTCATCTTTTTTATCGGTGTGTAGAGTTCGTTTCATCCCTTTTTTAAATGAAAGCAGAGTTAGGGAACTCTGCTCATTGTTGAAAACTAATTTTTTATTTATAGTATCAAGATATTCAATATCTTTTAGATTAATTATTGCCATTTTTTAAAATTTCCTCTAAATCTTCTTTTGGTGTTGTGATTGGTTTAATTTTAAACTTATCAACCAAAAAATTCAAGATATTAGAAGACACAAAAGCAGGCATGGTGGGTCCAAGGTATATGTTTTGCATGTTTAAATACAATAAGGATAATAAAACGCAGACTGCTTTTTGCTCGTACCATGATAAAACTAAAGTTAGGGGTAATTCATTGACAGAACAATTAAAGGCTTTTGATAATTCAAGAGCAACTTTAATTGCTGAATATGCGTCATTGCATTGACCCATATCAAGAAGTCTTGGTATGCCTTCAATTTCTCCTAAATTAAGGTCGTTAAAGCGATATTTTCCGCAAGCAAGGGTTAAAATGATAGAATCTTTTGGAGTTTGTTTTACAAATTCTGTATAGTAATTTCTTCCTGTTTTGGCGCCATCACAACCGCCAACTAAGAAAATATGATTTATTTTTTTGGATTTAATTAAACCAATTATTTTATCGGCAACAGATAGAACAAAATTATGTCCAAAGCCTACAGTTAATTTATCTCCGCCATTTATACCTGTCATTTTTTTATCTTCAGTGTAGCCTTTTAATTCAAGTGCTTTATTAATTAGAGGGGTGAAATCTTTATTTTCATCAATATGGATAGTGTCAGGATATTCAACAACTGAAGTTGTGAAGATTCTATCTTTATAGCTATCTTTTGGTGGCATTATGCAGTTAGTTGTAAATAAAATTGGAGCAGGCAGGTTATCAAATTCTTTTTGTTGATTTTGCCAAGCAGTTCCAAAGTTTCCTTTTAGATGAGGATATTTTTTAAGTTTTGGATAACTGTGACATGGAAGCATTTCGCCGTGGGTATAAATATTGATATTTTTATCTTTTGTTTGTTCTAATAATAGTTCTAAATCGTGTAAATCATGACCGGAGATAACTATAAAAGGACCTTTTTCAATGTTTGTTGTAACTTCTTTCGGTGATGGCGTACCATAAGTTTTAGTGTTTGCTTCATCTAATAATTCCATGCATTTTAAATTCATTTCGCCTGTTTTTAAAACTAAGTTTATTAATTCATCTGAGCTTAAATTTTTAGATAAGTCTTTTAGGGTGTAGTAGAAAAATTTTTCTATTTCTTCATTTTCAAAACCAAGAATTTTAGCGTGGTGGTAATATGCTGCCATTCCTTTTAGGCCAAAAAGAATTAAGGATTTTAAGCTTCTTGTATCTTCATTATCAACCCAGATGGTTTTAATATTGAAATTATTATTTTCACAAGGAAATTTATCAATTAACTTTTGGATACTGTGATTATCAAAATTTACATTTGTTATTGTTGTGAATAGGGCTTCAATTATTAAATTAATATCTTTTTTTGAATAGTCTTTAGAGTTTATATAATTAATTAATTTTGAAAGCAATTCATCTTGTAAATTAGCTGTGTCGGCTTTTTTTCCGCAAACGCCTTGAATTTTACAGCCTTTTGACATTGCTGTTTGTTCGCATTGAAAACAAAACATATTTTCCATTTTTTTCTCCTTTTAAAATATGTTTTATTAATTGCATAAAAGTAAAATTTAAAAATTGTACAAGGTTCTAATTTGATAACCACAAGGTGAATGAAATTTTATCTTGCGAGGGGATTATATCAACCTCTTTGCCTCTAAAATTAGTTCCTATATAATTGAAAAACTGAAGAAATCTTTTTCCTTTATATTTTAAAATTTCAAAACCGTTGATTGTGATTGGAGAATTGATAGTCAAGATTTTATTATCTTGAGTTCTTACCATGAAATATTTTATATTTATTTCAGCGCTATCATAATTCCATCCGTTTTCACTTATATAATCAACTATTCCATATATATTTGAACCTTTTTTAATATAGATTTTATTATCTTTGTAAACATCATTTTCAACAATAAATTTTAATTTATCATTAAGTTCAATTTCATCGCTAGAGGTTGAAATTCTTTGATTTGGGCTGATTTTGATTGGAATATCCGGCTTTTGTTTGTTATTTAGGAAAACTGTTAATTTGGTTTTATTGGGAATTAGAGTAACTTCACCGCCTCGGATAAGTTCTATGGCAGGAACAATCCCTACATTTGCAAGGTCTCCATATGTTTCATGTTCATTTCCATTAATATAAATTTGACCAAAATAGTTATCTGGATAATCAATGTAGTGAATGTTAGTTATAACTAAGGTTGCTTTTTTGCCCATAAAACCATTAGGAGTTATTTTTTTAACAATTCCTTTTAGAGTTTTTTTAGAATTTATATCTTGAAAAGTTACAATGTTTCCTTCTTGAAGATGTTTATTGGAAGTTGAGATTTTTTCAATTGGGGTAATTGTAATCATCTTATCTTCTGCTTTTGTGGGCAACATAAAGCAGAAGATAGAAAAAATTAAAATTATTTTAGTGAAATTATAGAATTTCATCAGCTTTTATAGCTTTCTTTTTTTGTTTTTGTTGAAATTCTTTTATATCATCTACAAGAGCATATTCAAAATTTTTATATGCAGGTAATTGTGTCATAGATGAATTTAGGTAGCTTGGGTATTTGATGAAGATGTATTTATACATATTCATGAGTCTTTTGCTGCCTTTTGGGTGAGTAGATGAAATATCCCAATCCCACATTGGCTCTGTAAAGATTTTATTACCTATTGTGATAGCTGCAATTGGGTTATATCCGGCTTTCACCATGTAATCAATAGCAGTTAGATCTGCTTTTTCTTCATATTTTTTAGAGTTAGATGACATAGACATATATTTAAATATGCCTCCATAAGCTTCTATTGAATGCGCAATTTCATGGGCTAGAATGTAGGCTAGTTCATCGTCATTGTCTATGTAGTTAAATAATCCTGAAAATATAGTTACACCTTTATTGTTTAAATCAGAATAAGCGTTAATGTCATCTTTTCCTTTTTCAACAAACACAGGAACTCTTCTTGCAATTTTATTGGTCATCATAATTGTATTGCTGACATTTAGGACTTTATCAACCTCAATACCTTGTTTTGCCCAGAAATTATCCTTGTTCATATCATGGATAAGAACAACTTCTTGAGCGTTAACAATAGGACATAGTAAAAGTAAACTCAAAATCAACAATATTTTTTTCATACTTGCCACCTTTTTTCCTAGTATTGTGTTATATTAACATATTTTTGATTTTTGGTAAATAAATTTAGTGCTGTTTTATATAATTTTCTAATTCTTCAATCACTTCTTCATAAGAATAATCTTTTAGCATATTAAGTGCGTCTTCAAAATCGATGTTATATATTTCAGAAATTTCAAGCGCTTTATCTTCAATGTTTTCTTTTGGACTTACTTCTTTATTTTTTTCTTGAGGTTCTTCTTCTATTTCTTCATTGTATTCATCAGCGTTGCTTTTTTCTTGAGGTTCTTCTTCGTATTCTTCTATTTCCTCTTTGTGATTATATGAATTTATATATTGTTCTGATTGCGACATTTCAATAATATCATCTAGTGTATAAACAGTGTAATTTGGCTTATTATTAATATAATCAGCAGCGCCTTTTGTTATTCCTGATGAAGCAATTAATATTACTTCATCAGCTTGAAAATCATCTTTGCAACCCCATAAAGCTCTTGCGTCATTTGGTCCTACAGGGTTATTATGGTGTTTGCATTGAACAATAGATCTAAAACCATCTTTTTCTAAAATAATATCAACTCCGCCATCCCCTGTTGCTCTTGTTACGGTTGCATTATAGCCGTTTGATATAAAAATTTTTGCAACTTCTTGTTCAAATTGCCAGCCGTCTAATGACCACCACCATTCTTGTTGTGCCCAGCTGGTTTTATTTTTTGTAATTTCATAGCGAGAAAATTGTTGATAAGGAGATTTATTGAATAACCCGCTCCAATATATACAATAAACAATAAAAGCAATTAATAAAGCTATCAAAAAGAAGCTAAGAGAGATTGTTTTTCCGCTATATAAAAGATGGAGCACATACCAAAAACCGCCAAAAATCGGCGTAGAGATAAAAAATTCTCTCCATAAGCCTTTTTTATTTACTTCAATTAGAAATTTAACTGTTGCAACTATAGCCGATGTAACTAATAAAATTAATTGAGTGTTTGCTTTATTATTTCTTGTCATTTTTTCCTCTTAATTCAATGTAAGAGTAAGTAGTGTTGAGTCATCTTCTAAAATTTCTTCATTTTCCAATGAAAATGTATTATTTTTTTCAACTTCTTGTTTAATATCTTCACAAATAACTTCTTGGAGTTTTTTGCCTGTATTTTTTTCCATTAATTCCATTATTTCTTTAGGATCTTTTTCCATTTCAATTTTTATTGACATAATTTCTCCTTTTTAAAAATCTATTTTTCTTTTGCCGTATTCAACCATTGGTTTTGCTGGAAATATAAGTCTTTTTGCGTCTTTTGAAGTCATAAATTGAGGATTAAATAAACCTAAATCTTTTGCAAAATTTTCTAATTTATACCAAGTTTTTTCTTTTCTTAATTTAAAAAATTTATTTGCCTTGGCCGAATTAAACCCTTCAATTGATAAGATTTCTGCCATTGAACAGCTTTCAATGTATATATTTTTAGTTTTTATATTGCGTAAATCATTTATTCTATTTTTGCAGTCAGTTTTTTCTTTTTCGCTGTTTGTAAGTTCAATAACCTTTTCATAATCAGATATTGCTAAAGCAATATTATTAATATTTTCGTAAGCCTGTGCTCTTAATTTATAGCTTCTTGCTTGATTGTAGTATTTTATTCCTTCTGTTAAATCAGCAATAGCTAAATCAAAAGCGCCAAGTTCTTTATAACATTCACCTCTTTTTAGGTGGATTTCGTGGACAATTAAATTTTGATTTTCTTTGTTTTGATAGTAATCATAGACGATATTAAAATCATCTAAAGCCTTTTGATAGTCTTTAAGATGGTAGAAAAATAAATTTGCTCTTTCTTTGTATAATTCAATGTTATCGTCAAAATTATTGATAAATTGGGTATATATTTCAATAGCTTCGTTATATTTTTTTGTTTTTTTATATAAATCAACATAATTTTTTAGAATATCTATTTTTGTTTCTTTGTAATATTGAAAATATTTTTCATAACATTCTATAACTTTTTCTATATCTGCACCATTTTTTAGGCATTTATCAACACCTTTAAGATATTTATCAGGTTCATCGTAATTTTTTATATCCATTAAATATAAATAATCATTCAATGCTGAATTATAGTTTTTTATTTCTATAAATAAATCTATCCTGTTTTTGCGATATAGAATTTTATCAGGTTGCAATTCTATGGCTTTATTGAAATTTTCCAGAGCTAGCTCGTATTCTTTTTTATTTTTATATATTAAAGCCCTGTTGTTGTAGGCAGCTGCATCTTTGTCATCTAATTCTATTGCTTCATTATAATATTCAATAGCTTTATCGTAATTTTTTAATTCATCATTACAATAAGCAATTCTAAAATAGGTATAATCTTCAATATTTCCAGTTTTTTCAATGTATTTATTATAATATTCCAATGCTGAATTATATTTTTCTAATTTATAATAAGCGTCAGCATTGTTTAAATATGCTAAATCATTATCAGGGTTAAATTCAATGGATGTTTCATAATATTCAACTGCCTTAGAATATTCTTTGTCATTATAAGCATTATTGCCTTTTTCAAAATAATCATCAGCTTTACTTAGAGTGTTAGCTATTATTTTTAATTTATTTATTTCTTCTTTGTATTCATTTTCAATTTCAGGGTCAATTTTAATAGCCTCTTGATATAATTCAAGAGCTGAATTATATTTGCTTTCTTTTGAATATTTATCTGCTAATCTAACATAGACTCTTGCCATATAGGTGTAACCATCATCTAGAAGTTCATCAAGTTTAACAAGAGGAATTTGATGCGGGTTGGTCATATCTGAAGTTTCTTGCGTATTATCAAATACTTCTAGTGCGCCATTGTAGTCTTTCTTCTTATGAAGACAATATGAAATATAAGGATAGATATTAATATCAATATAGTTTGAATAATCGATATAATCTCTAAAATTTTTTAAGGCATTATCGTAGTCTTTGAGCATAAAATATGCTCTTGCAATTTCAAGAAAAATATAGGTACAGCTAGAATTAATATCGAGGCATTTTTCATAGCACTCAATAGCTTCTCTGTATTTTTTTTCTTTAAATAATGAATTACCTTTTTTGTATATTTCCGATATATCTTCCATTTTATTCCTATTTATAAATCAAATTTGCGTGCTATGATTTTAGTTGTTTTTTTAATTGGAAAAACTATTCTATTTGCTATTTTAATACTATCATAAGGTGATAAGTTGAATTCTTCAATGAAATTATCAAGTTTATACCACATTTTGCCATTATTTCTTTTTTCAATAAATTCATTTGATTTTGCTTCATCAAATCCGCTTAGGGTTGATATTTCTTCTTTTGAACAAGTTTCTAAATTTATTTTAAAAGTTTCTTTTTTCTTAAAAATTTCACTATATTTTTCTTCTAGTTCTTCAATTTGTTTTTGAAAATCTTTTTTATCAGGATGTATTTCAAGAGCTTTTTTAAAGTAATCCATTGCTTTTTTGAAATCATCTTGCTTTAGATAAATTTTGCCTAATTCAAAATAGACGTCCCCATATTCAGCGTGATATTTTATTGCTTTATTAAAATTATCAATAGCAGAATTATAATCTTCAAGTTTAGAATAAATTAACCCAATATTATAATAACCATAGGCTCTATCGCTATCCCAACCAGAAAAATTAGGCAAATTTGAAATTTGTTCTTTTATTTTGCTAATTTCTTTTAAAAGTTCATCTTTATCTATCATAATTACTCCTAAAAATCAATAAATCTTCCGCCGCGAGAGCGTTTTATATTGTCTTTATTTTTATCTGTTTCAGTTTCTTCAATGATAATATAATCGTTTCTGTCGCTCTGTTTGGTTGCGGCAACTGCTCTTTGATTTGCCCATTGTCTTATCGCCATTATGTTTTCTGCTTGGGTTGTGGAAAGTGGGACGGTATTTGCAATAACCTTGAATAAATCTTCTTCTTTTAAGGTTCTATCTTGTGAAAATGCTTCAAAAAGAGAAGATATAACAACTTGTTCGATTTCAGAACCCACAAAACCTTCTGTTGATTGAGCTAGGCTGTTTAATAATTCGTCGCTTACGTTAAAATCTTTTGAAATACTATTTTTGAGGCGTTTTGTTAGGTGAATTTTAAATATTTGTTTTCTTTCGTTGTGAGTTGGTAGATCAACAAAAAATATCTCATCAAAACGCCCTTTTCTTAACATTTCAGGGGGAATTTTATCGATATTATTTGCTGTTGCAATTACAAAAACAGGTTCGGTTTTTTCTTGTAACCAAGTTAAAAAAGTTCCAAAAACTCTTGAGGATGTTCCGCCATCCAGTTCGCCTCTTGATGAACCAAAACCTTTTTCAATTTCATCAACCCACAAGATAGATGGAGCTACAGCTTGAGCAGTTTTGATTGCTTTTCTCATGTTTTCTTCAGAACTTCCAATTATTCCTGAGAAAATTCTTCCAACGTCCAGTCTTAATAAGGGCAAGTTCCATAATGCACTGACTGCTTTTGCTGTTAAACTTTTTCCGCATCCTGGAACGCCTGTAATCAATATTCCTTTAGGAGCCGGAAGATTGTAGTCTTTTTGCGCTTTTCCCATCCAAGAATTATTTCTTTTTTTTAGCCAGTTTTTCATATTTTCAAGTCCGCCGACATCATCAATGTTTAAATCGGACTTAATATATTCTAAGACTCCTGTTTTTTTAATTACTTGGCATTTTTCATCGAGAATAATATCCAGTTCATCTATTGTTAATTTGCCGTTTGAAACAATTGCCCTTATAAAGGCATTTTCAGCTTCTTGGAGAGTCAAACCTTGAGCAGCTTTACATATAATTTCTTTTTCATTTTCATCTAAATCAATTCTATCTTCATAATTAATAATTAAATTATTTAGAACTTTCAAAAGTTCATCAAGACTGGGAAGATTAAAATCAACAATTGTAATATCTTTTTGTAAATCTTCAGGAAGTGCCAGACTTGGAGTAATTATCACAACGTTTTTAGATGCTTCATCGTTTTTTAGAGATGTTGCAATATCTCGAATTTTTCTGACAAAATTAAAATCAGGTCTTTGAGGGTTTAAAAGGTAGTGTACATCTTTTAAAATTAAAATTGCGTCATTGGTGTATGATTCAATAAAATCAAGAGCTTCAAGAGCAGAATTGACGTTATCTTTATATCTTTCCCCATCTTCAATGATTTGTTTTAATCCTTCAGTTGAAGTCCAAGTATAAATTTCACGGGTGCGCTTAATTAAGTATGAATTAGAGGCAATATTGGAAATTAAATCTACAACTCTATTTTCTTCCCAGCTTGGGATGTAGATAAAAGGAAATCTTGCTCTAAAAAGATTTGCAATGTATTCTTCAATGTTTGTTTTTTTATTGTTCATTTTTGCCCCTTATATTTTTATTTTATTTTTGTCCCACATACCATTTAAGATGATTTTATTGTCTTTTGTTATTCTTATTTCTACTTTATTTTTGAATTTTTTTATTATTTCTTCATTGTATTTTTCTGTGAAAAAATAATAATTTTGATTTGTTGAACCCACCCAAGGCCTTAAATAATCAAGTTTATCTTTTTCAAATTTGCCATCAATAAGAATATCAATATGTTTCATTAACGCTTGAAAATTTTTATTTTTTTCTAAATTTTTAAATTCATATCCTGTAAAAACCAGTACAGTTAAACCCATTTCTTGCACAGCTTTTGAAATTTCAATTATAGCTTCAATTTGATCTAAAGGTTCACCACCTAAAAAGGTTATGCCTTCTATCTTATCTTTATGGGAGGAAATTAATTCTATGATTTTTCTGCAGTCATATTCAACACCTTTGTTTTTGTCCCACATGTGTTTGTTAGCACATCCCGAACATCTTAGAGAGCATCCTTGAGTCCAGATTGCAAACCTTGAGTTAGGTCCTTCTGCGTTTGTTATTGGAATATAAGAATTAATTTTAATTTTCGCCATATTGGTAGTTGTTTTGGTAAGTATAGGTTTGTTGTTCTATTTCATTATATTCTTTTGTAAATTCAGAATTGGTGATGGTTGCTTTTGTTATGTTTTCAATATTTTCCATTTGATTAGTACAGGATTTACCTTTTATTCCAATTGTTTCGGATACAATTTTTCCATCAGGATAAATTCTGATTTTAATTTGTTTAGCCATTTTTTCTCCTGTTTAAAATTTATATGCTATATTTTATTTTTTTTATTTAATCTTGGCAAGCGAATTTTAAAGAAATGTTTCGCTATAGTTGTATTTATTTGCAATTTCCAGAAGATGTTGAGTGTTTTTGTCGTTTTTTCCCATAAACATTAATGCGCAATATTTTCTATAATATGCGCTTGCGCATTTGTTGTTCATTAAAAGAGCTTGATTTGCATATTTTAGGGATTTTGAAAAATCATTTTTGATAAAATTTAAATAAGATAAATTGCAATAAATTTGATCTTGTCTTGTTTTAGAATTTATTAGTGCTTTTTTTAGAGTTTCTTCTGAACTTTTAAAATCATTCATAAGATACTGTATGCGTGCTTTTTGAATGTATGCAAATGCTTCTTTAGGATTGATTTCAATTGTTCTATTAAATTCATGCAGTGCCATTGCATAGTTTTTATCATAAAGACAAACTGTGGCTTTAAGAAGGTGTGCTTGAGAATAATCAGGGTTTAATTCAATTGCTTTATCAAAACTTTTTATTGCTTCTTGTTTTTTATTAATTATATAAAAGCAGTTTCCAAGCCCGTAGTATGCTTGTTCAAAATTTGGGTCTATTTTGATAGCTTTTTTGAAATTTTTTATTGCTTCATCAAATAAATCTAAATCAATTTGTGCTAGACCTATTCTATAATATATTTGTGGGTCATAAGAAGATAAATCAATTGCTTTTAGATAGTGTTCAATAGCAGCTTTACTATCATTTTGCTTGTATTTAATCCAGCCTAAATTTAAAAGAGAGTTTGTGTTTTTAGGGTCTATTTCAAGAGCTTTTTTGTAGTTAATAATGGCGCTGTCATAATCGTTTATTGAATAATATGTGTCAGCAAGCATATTATAGGCTTCATAGCACCAAGGAGCAAGTTCAATTGTTTTATTGAAGCTTTCTATTGCTTTTTTGTTTTTTGTGAGTTTATATTCTACCAAACCCTTTAAATAGTAGCCTTCTTCGCAATTAGGGTCTTTTTTTATTGCTCTAAGGGAATCCTTGTAGGCTTCTTTATATTCTTCTAAATCGTGTTTTAAAATTCCTCTTCTAGCATAAGCACTAGAGTAATCAGGTTTTAATTTAATTGCTTTATTGAAATCTAAAAGCGCTTTATTATAATTTTTTAATTCTTTATATGCCAAAGCCCTTCTGCTATAAGCAAAAGCATGGTTAGGGTTGAGCTTGATTGCTTTTGAGCAGTCTTTTATTGAGTCTTCAAATTTATTTAGATTATATTCAACCCAGCCTTTTCTATAGTATCCTTCTTCGTTATTTGGTTCTAAAATAATAACTTGTGAAAAATTTAATAAGGCTTCTTGAAAATTTCCTTTTTCTTGGTTTTCTTTTCCTTTTTTAAGAAAATCTTCAGCAGTTGCATTTAAAGATTTTTCTTCTTTAGACAGTTTTAACACTTTTACTTATTCCTTTTTTATATTTTAATTATAGATTATAATTGTGTCAGAAATGGGCACACATTATTCTATTGTTTTTAGAGCATCATTTAATAGGTTTTTATAGGTGTTTTTTAGGGTTTTGGGTTCTATAATTTTACATTTATTTCCCCAAGTGAATAAATGCCAGCATATTTCTCTTTCGCCGCAAGCTCTAAAAGTTACTTCTACATCATTATTATCTAAAACTCTCATTTTTTGAGAAGGGTGAAAATTATAGTTTAATACGCTATCTTTTGTTGATTTATCAAAAATTAATTTTACATCTAATAAGTTTTCATCTTGATATATTCCAAAAGAGTTTGCAAGATAGTCTTTTAGGCTAAAATCTTCGTCAGGTTCAAAATATTCATCATTCAAAATTGTGATATTTTTTATTTTAGAGAGTGTGTAGTATTTATATTTTTTGTTTTCATCTTGAATGTTGTGTGCTAAAAGATTAGCATTAGAGCCATAAACAATTCCATAGGGTTCAACTTTAATATGGTTTAGTTCTCCTTTTGAATTTGGATAGTCAAATTCAATTTTTGTAAAAGCTAAAATTGCATTTGTTATTTTTTCAAGAGTTTCAACAGGAATTTTTGTTTTGGGCGCTTGTCTTATAGCGTAGCCTTGTGAAGATAAAATTGCTTCTATATCGGTTTCCGAGGTTTGTTTTTTTGAAATTATTTTTAGTTTATTGATTAGGTTATTTATTGTTGCTATTGCGCTAGAATGCCCTTTGTTTTTTAATATATTTTTGTATTCTTCAAGTTGGGCGTATTCTTCAGCTGAAATTACAGGTCTTGTTAATAGGGAATTTGGGCGCAAAAACCATCTTTTTGTTTTGTCAAAAGAGTTTTTTGGGCTTTCTTCCAATACAAAAACCCTATCTATTACTGCTTTCATCCTCATTACGGTTCTTCTTGAAATTTCAAATTCTTTTTCAATATCTTTAATAGATAGTCCGTTTGAGTTTCTGGCTAATAAAAAAGCTCTTGCTATGTTTAATAATAGTTCCAGTTTAGAATATCTATCGTTTTCTTTTGAATCTTCTTTCATATTTTTATTATACCTTGTGTCCGATTGTGGCACTTGATTATTTTATAATAAAAACATAATTATTTTTCATGTTTCTTTATTAAATAAGTTCTGACATTAAGCACTGTCAGAACTTATCCTTATTTTATTGATATAACTATTTTTATTTTTGATTGGTTAGATAATCAATAATTTCATCAACATGACCTTTTACTTTTACTTTTCGCCATTCTTTTTCAATGTTTCCGTCTTTATCTAAAATAAAAGTTGAGCGCTCAATTCCCATATATTTTTTGCCATACATTGATTTTTCCTTCCAAACATCAAACTTTTGCGCTAAAAGATGTTCAGGATCTGATAAGAGAGTGAAATTTAGCCCTTGTTTTTCTTGGAAAGTTTTGTGGCTTTTAATTGAATCAGGGCTAACACCAATAATTGGCGCATAGATTGAAATTCGATTTAAATTGTCCCTAAAATCACAGGCTTCTTGGGTACAGCCTGGGGTGTTGTCTTTTGGATAGAAATATAGAACAACCTTTTGACCTTTGAAGTCATCAAGATTGTATTCTTTTTCTTTGCCATTTTTGTCTATGCCTAGTAGTTTCATTTTGACTCCTTTTTGGTTTATTTTAGCATGGGAGATG
>CALURR010000050.1 GCA_944323195.1 Candidatus Gastranaerophilales bacterium | reverse complement strand
TTGAAGGAATAAAAATTGGTTCTCCTTCAAGTTCTTGTTGTTTTTCTTCTTTTGCTTCTTTTATTTTTTGAGATAGTGTTTGTGTGAATTTTTCATTATATTCTTTGTTTGATAATTTTAAAACTTTTGCATAACGGACTGACATTGTAGGAATGTTTAATTTTGTTAGGGTATGATAGAAATTGATTCCTTTTTCATCTTCTGATAAGTTTTTAGCATAACTTGAAAGATCTTTTAGAGAAAAACCTTGACCCCAATATAATTTAATCAATTGTAAGGTTAAATCTTCGTCTGATGAAAATAAAGTTGAATTTCCGTTTTGCCATTTACCAATAATGCTTCTGTCTTGAGCTTCAACACTATAAGCAGAAATTACATTGTTAAATTCAGGGTATTTTTCTTTTAATTCTTCCAGTGTATAACAATCGTTTACACCTCTATATTTTTCAAAATGTATATCATAAAGAGTTTTGTTATCAGTTGAATTTTCAAGATTTTTTTCAACTTTTGCTTTAATTCCAACAGGATAATCATTTTCTTGTAAATGTTTATACGTTTCTTTTAAATCAATGCTATATCCGCCTGTAAATATCGGATAATTTGTTGCTTGAAGATTTAAATTTGTTAAATCAGGCATATTTTGCGATTTAACAGCATTGTTAAATTGAGGTTTGATACTGTATTTTTGTAATTTATATGTATTGAAGTTTGAATTTATTTTCATGGTTTTTTCTAACTGTTATTTTTTAAGACAAAATATATAAAACCTCTAAAAATAAAAAATGCTATAAAAGTGTTTAGTATTAAGTAATATTAAGAAAAATAAACAATTACTACATTGGTAAAATCTCTTATAGCTAAACACTTTTCCTAGTCTTAATGGCTTATTTTTTCTTTGTCAGACTTACAAAATATTTTTTTTGTGGTATAATGCTTGCAAAAGTTGTTAGTTGTATTAATATCGTTAGGAGGTTCTTATGTCACTTTCTACTCAAAAAACAGAAACTCAGATTTCTATTAAATCTAAGTTCAATGATGAATTTCAACATTATTTGAAAAAACAATGTTTAAAAACAACATTTAACGGATTAGAATTAGAAACTTTCAGTTGGTACAAAAAAGTTTTAGGGTTGGTTTAAAGCAAAAGATTTTCAAAAATAAAAAAAGCGGAGTTGAGTAAAACCCGCTTTTTTTATGTGTTTATATATTTACATCAAAACTTCTTTTTGTTTCTGCCGCTTTTAAATTCATTCCGACTATCATTGCTTGACGAGAATACATATTGATTTCTTTAGCTACATCGCCATTAAAAACATTTTCATTTTTTTTGAAGTAATTAGACATTGAGTCGAATAAATTTGGAGAATTAGGGTTAATATCAAGTTCTCTTTTGGTTCCTTGATATGTTTTTGTAGATTGAGGAGTAACATTTAGTCCAAATTTTGAACCTAAATTGTAATTTTGAGCCATAAAATCTCCTTTATTGTTCGACCTTATAGTTTGATTTACGTCATATTGATATTTAAACTTTAATGATTTAAGTCGTTTTGTAAAGAATATTTACAAAGATTATTTTAAATTTTTAATTTATAAACAAAAAGGTAATGTTATATTTTGAAAAATAATTCAAAATAGAATATCTAGTTTATAAAAGGAGAAAATGATGCATTTTAGTATTGTAAAAAGAGAGCCTTCATATTTTTTTGAAAATATCCACGAAGACTTAAACAGATTTTTAAAAGATACATTTGGTGATATTGAATATTTAGATAAAACCAATAATTCAATTTATAAAGCATTTCGCCCTGCTATCGAAGTAAAAGAAAAGAAAAATGAATATAAAATTAAGGTTGAATTGCCAAATGTTAATAAAGAAGATATTGATGTTGAGTTATCTGAAAATGGTATATCTTTAAAAGCGGAATCAAAATTTGAAGAATGCAAAGAAGAAGAAAATCTTAAAACTACAGAATTTAGATATGGTAAATTTACCAGAACTATCCCGTTGGAACATGCTATTAACATTGAAGCAGCTAAAAGCGAATTTAAAAATGGTATATTACATATTGAGCTTCCAAAATTACACCAAGATAAAAAAGAAGACATTAAAAAATTGAAAATAGATTAATTATTGCCTTTCTTTTGGTATCATATTTTCTTTGTTTTTATATATAAACCACCACAAAAAAAGAACTTATTTTATAAGTTCATGGTGGTTTTTATTTTTATTCTTCTATAATTTCGCAAATTATATGTCCAAGTGCTATATGGAGTTCTTGAATTTCGCAAGTAATTTCTGATGGTGCATTGATTTCTATATCAACATCAAGATTTGTTTTATTTTTTCCTGTCAGAAAAATTATTTTTAAATCATTTTCTTTAGCATATTTAATAGCGTTTAATACATTTTTACTTTTAGCACTTGTAGATATTGCAATTAAAATATCATTTTTATTTGCTAAACCTTCCAGTTGGCGAGTAAAAATGTTTTCAAAAGAATAATCGTTTGAAATTGCTGTTATTATTGAATTATTAGAACATAGAGAAATTGCAGGCAAAGATTTTCTATCTTTTTGAAATTTTGAAATAAACTCGCAAGCTAAATGGTTGCAATCAGAAGCAGAACCCCCATTACCGCACAAAAAAAGTTTATTATTATTTTCAAAAGCGTTTTTAATTAAATCAGCTGCTTTTTTAATGTCATTTTCGCAATTTCTTAGTTGTTTAAAATTTTCTATTCTTTTTTCAAATTTTTTATCCAATTTTATTCCCTCTCTAGTAAAACAACTGATTCGATATGATAAGTATATGGAAATAAATCCACCCCTTGAATAAATTTTGGTTTAAAATTTTCTTTATCTAATTCTAAAATATCTCTTTTTAGGGTTTGAGGATTACAAGAAACATAAATAATTTTATTTGTAACTTTAGAAATGGCTAAAAGCCCTTCTTTTTCGCAGCCTGAGCGAGGCGGGTCTAAAATTACATAGTCAAATTTTTTATTTTCTTTTTCGAAATTAATAAAATGTTTTTTGGCATCTCCTTCTAAAATTTCATAGTTTTCAATATTATTTAATTTGAAATTTTTTCTTGCCATTAAAACTGCATTTTCATTTTCTTCAACCAGAGTTATTTTTTTAGCTTTTTCGCTTGTATATATTCCAATAGCACCAACTCCGCCATAGGCATCTAAAATAGTTGAATTATTTTTAATTGAATTTTTGACAACATCAAATAAAAGTTCTGCAGCACAAGGATTAATTTGGAAAAAAGAGGTTGAACCAATATAATATTTTTTATTTTTTAATTTTTCAATAATACAGTCCTCGCCAAAAATTTTTATTGTTTCTTTTCCTAAGATATTATTTGTTTTAAGAGGATTGAAATTTATAAAAATACCTTTTAATTCTTTGAATTGAGAAGAGATTTTTTTACTAAATTTAAAAATAGGACTTTCAAAATTGATTAAATTATCTTGTTCTAAGTTGAATACTAAAGTTAATAAAATCTCGTTATTAGAAGAATTAATTCTAAATAAAACATTTTTTAATAAGCCCTTGTGGGTTTTTTCATCGTAGCAATCAAGAGGAAAATTATCTTTTATAAATTGAGCTATAGAATTAATTATTTCAGGTTGTGTCGGGCAGAATTTAATGTTTGTTAAATCGTGAGAATTATCTTTATAATAGCCTAATAAAATTCTTTTTGAATTTTTTGTTTGTCTTGCGCAATATTGAATTTTGTGTCTATAGTTAAGAGTTTTAGGGCTTTTTATTATAGGATAAATTAATTTTTCATCAATAATGTTTTTAAAAATGTCTTTTAAAATTAGGGTTTTTTGTTCAATTAAATAATCATAATCGCAAATTTGATTTTGACAGCTGCCGCAAGCATTATAAATAGCGCAAAATGGCTTTATTCTATGGGTTGAGGGTTTTAGAATTTCAATAATTTCAGCACGTGCAAATTTTTTATTTAGGGATGTAATTTTAACTTTTAATTCTTCATCAGGCAGTGCACCTTTAGTAAAAATAACAAAATTATCTTCGCCATAGCGCGCAAGAGCCTCTTTTCCATAGGTTAATTTTTCTATTTTAATATTTATAATGTCGTTTAATTTAATCAATATGAAAAATACCTGTCAAAATCTACATCATCAAAAGAACATAATAATTGATAAATTTCATCTTCTTCATCAAGTCTTTGATAATTATATTCATCAAATTTCCAATACCTTGGATTTATTCCGCTACATCTTATTATAGAGTGGTCATATAAAACTTTTAATTTTTTCTTTACTATATCAAGGCTTAAATTAACTCTTTTAGAAAGTTCTACAGCGGTTATTCCTTTTGGGTTTGAATATTTTTCAGGCGTCAAAAACATAAGCTCTAAGCCAACGAGCTTTAGTTCTTTATCTTCATTTTCATAATCATATTCAAACATACTTCTATAATACCCTAAATTGTGCTAATATTTAAGTATGAAAAAGATTTTTGTAACCTTTTTATTTATTTTATTCAGTGTTTATCCCGTTTTTGCGGTTAATTTTGGTTCATATAAAACCGAAACCGATTATGGTTTATTAGACGGCTTTAAATGGAATTTCTTTAATCGAGAAGAAGGGCAACCTTTGGTTCAGCTAAAATCCGAAACAAAAGAAGAACAGATTCGCCTTGAAAAAGAAAAAGATAAACCTAAAGAAGTTCAAGATGATGTCCAATTGTACCGCTTTATGATAGATGATATTGTTGCATTTTAAAGGTGCAAGTTTGATTGAAATTAAATAGATATAAACTGTTTAATAACAAAGCTATGGCTTTTGGTTATTTATACTTACTTCAAAGCCAAAATTGATTTTATAACCGCTGAAATGCAACGGCGCTCTCTTTCATTTAGGGAATTTAAGTTTAACGAAACTCTACACTGTTGAATATGCAATTAATGATATTTTAAATTTTGATGAAAATGGAGAATATTTCGGTTAAAAATATAAGTCTTATAAACAGAAAATTTATTTATTGTAATTTTCATTTTTAATAATGGTTATATATTTTTGGGTAGGGCTATTTACGCTTTTTGGTTGAGTTAATTGAATTAATCCTTTATCAATTAAGGGGTTTAATATTGCATTTTTAAAATAATATCTACTGGTATATCCTGTTCTTGTTAAAATTTCTTTTAAAGATTTAGGTTCTACGCAAAATTCTAAAATTGTTTTTTCAAGATATACTTGCTCATTTTTTGTATTTACTTGCTCAGTTACTTGCTCAGTTACTTGCTCAGTTTTTGAAGGAGTAGAGTTATTTTGGTTGTTTAAAGATGTATTAGAAAATAAATCATGTTCTAATTCAAATGTAAAAATTGTATTATCTTTAATTATTGGAGTATGTTTGGTATATTCTTTGCAATATTTAAATATTTTAGAAATACCAGAGCCTAATTCTTCGACATACCCAATTCCTCTAAAAATTTTTATTATATTTGGGTTTTTAGGATGATTTGTCACATTATCGGGAGTGATAAACCCTATTTTGTATGGTTTACTTGTATTTTGAGCTATTATTTTATTTCTACCAATAATGAGTTTTGTTGGTTCACCACCGATATATTCTTTGTGTACAAGCATATTGGCAATTAACTCACGAAATATATTTTCTCTAAGATTTATGCGTCTTGTGCCATCTAAATAGAATGGGTTGGGTAAATTATTAGAAATAAATTTCATTGCTAAATCAAAACAATCCAAAAGATTTGTTCTCAGGGTCAATCTGTCATCATATCTTTCAATATCTTCAACCTGTTTTATTAAATCAAATTTAAAAGCAGGAACAACTGATGCAATTTGTTCATCAGTGCAAAAAATAAAATTCCTGCAAGCGTAACGCCTTGCTCTCCGGTTACAAAATCTTGTCTATATAGAGAAGTACGTTTTAAGAATTGTTTGTCATCAAGTTCTGCCCAATCATTTTGTTCGTTATTAAGTTTAGCAAGTTTTTTAACTTTTTGAATTAAATCTTTTCTTAAATCATTAATTTTCAAATATGGATAAATTTTATTTTCGGTATAGGTTGTGTCTTTTGAATGATATAAATCAGATACTATTTTATTATTATTTGTAACATCTATATCGGATTTATCATTTCTAATAAAAATTTTGTTTTTATATCTATGAACCACGGATGATTCAGGAATATCTGCATATAAAATTATTTTATCATCGATTATTTTTTCTTTTAATTCTATATAAACAGTGGGGTTAATAATATTAGGGTTATTCATTGCAGATGAAAATGTATCTCTTATTTTATCTATACAATCATTTGCAATGCCTATAATTTTAGAATTATCCTCAACGCCTAAAATTAGCGTTCCCCTTTGTGAATTTAAAAAGGCGCAAAAGTTTCATATGAGTCAGAAGGAAATTCAAACAAAGCTTGTTTTAATTCTACTTTTGAATTTTCTCCTTGTTCAATTAATTTTTTAATCCGTTCCGACATGGTTCAATTATACACTAATTTTAATAATTATCATATAATTTATACTTACTTCAAAGCCAAAATTGATTTTATAACATTTGCAATTACAGTTTGTTCTTTTTCAGTTGCAGTTTTTGTAAGTTCATAAATCACATTAGGATTATTTTCCATTTCAACAAAAACAAACAATTTATATATTTCTATTCCTAAAGCCTCAGCTAATAAAGGTATTTTTGAAAAATGTATTGAATTTTTACCCCGTTCAATATAACCAATGGTATTTGGAGCAACACCTGCTTTTTCAGCCAATTGTTCTTGTGTTAATTTGGCTAATTTTCTATAATATTTAACATTTTGACCAAATTTCTTTTTAAAATCATCCATATTGTAATT
>CALURR010000049.1 GCA_944323195.1 Candidatus Gastranaerophilales bacterium | reverse complement strand
AATTCACAAGCTACAGAGGGTTTAAAATTATAAAGCAAAAAATAAAATTCAAATCACTTTATATTAAAAAGATTTGATGTTATAATTATCTCCTCAAATTATGTTAAATATATTCAAAATCGTATTTATATCACTATTGCTTTTCATTTCCCCCTGTTATGCCATTATTGAAGACTTTGACGACAAAAAAAGTTCATCAGGGAATAAAAACAATGAAAAAAATGAAATAATTTTTGATAAAATAATTACTCTTGATGAAACAATAGATGGTGACTCAATAAAAGGTGTAGTCTATGATGACGATCCATTTGAAAAAGATTTTAAGCTTTTTGCCGAAAAAACTTTTGCAGACAAAAAAACAATTAATTTTAGAAATACTTTTATAGATGAAATATCAGGAGAACTGCGTTTTCAAGGAATTTGGGGCTTAGATAAAATAGGAGATAATCCAAGTTCAACATATCCATTTGACATCAATGGCGTCATAGAATCAAAATTTGCAAAAAACAAATATCGCTTCTTTACTGAATATGCTTTTACCAGAAATACAAGCGATATGAATAACGAATTTTTCGGCAAATTTTCAAATTTATATATTGAGCGAAATTTTAACAACAATCACAAAATGAGAATAGGTACATCTCGCTCCCCTATTGGTCTGGAAGGTTCAATGAGCTCTTTTTCTTTACCATTTGCAAATAGAGCACAAATTTCAAGAAATTTTGGCGACGCTATATCAACAGGTGTTTCATTTATTGGCAAACAAAACGGTTTTGAGTATAATCTTGGCGGCTATACAAGTACCCGTTTTTCCCAAGGGTTTAAAGATGGAGCAGAATTTATCGGAAGAATTGGCTATGCACCTTTTCACAACAAAGAAAATGCACTAAAAAACCTAAAAATATATGCAGGTGCCGATATTGGTCATAGAAGTGATACCTATGGAGTTTATTCAACCGCACTAACTTATGAATACAAAAAATTCCTAATGAATTTTGAATATGCATATGCTGACGGATCCAACGGAGATTATTATAATCCAAATTCTCAACAAGGCTTTTTTACAACTTTAGGTTGGAATTTCACCCCAAAATGGCAAATGCTTTTTAGATATGACTATTTTGACCCCAATACAAGTATGAGTTCCGATTCAAAAACTGAATATAGTGTTGGCTTAAACTATTTTATATTTGAACAAAGATTAAAATTTGCAATAAACTATGTACTTAAAAACAATCAACACAATAATACAAACAGCAATGCTATCTATTTTTTAACTCAATTTTTTATCTAAGAACAAATTTTATCTTTACAAGCATTAAATAAGTATGAACATTCAACCTATAAGCATTAACAATAAAACATATAATCCAAAAATAAAAACTGCCAAAAATACATCAAGCAGCAATACAAGAAATGAAATAAAATTTTCAGGCATTAAGCCTTTATTTCACATACCCTTTTTTGTGCATCAATCAAAAAACAATCAAGATAATGAAAATCTTTTTTTCACAAACTTGAAATATTACCCAAAAAATCATCAATGGGCAAAACAAATGTCCATATTATCAGAAACACTTTCCGAATCAATTAAACGCAAAGCTCCTTTTGAAGATATTTTACTAAAAATACAAGATAATTTAGGCAGCATAAACAAAGATATGCTATATGGTCAATATAGACACACTCCGGCAGGTTTTTGTATTATAGAAAACAAACCAGATAGAGGTATAGAATACCTTTCAAGGTATAAAAAACTTCTCAATTCAAGACATACTGATAATTTTCAACCAAAATCAAATTCCCAATATCCAAATGCAAACACTTGCACCATAACTATGTTTAATCTTGACAACGACACAAGCGCAATACAAATAGATTATGGTGTCTATACAGATAGCCTAAACACGCCAATACACAGACAAATATCAAATCTTGAACTTGCAAAAAAAGAATACAATAAACTGCTAGGGATAAAAAATCCAACACTAAAACAAATTAACCAATCTTGCGCAACAATTAACTGGCTCATAGCACAAGAATCTCCTTTTAAAAGAGGAAGCGACTCCGTTGCAAGACTTTTAACAACTTCTATATATAAAGCATACAAAATACAAACATCACCGCCAAAACAAGGTATTAGCTTTGATTTTGAAGCATTTTATTCTAATCTTGATGATTATATTGTAAAATATCCTGATTTATTTAGCCAAAAATTATACAAAATATAAAAGAAAAACTAAACAGCTTGCCCAATTTTATATGCTTCAGCCAAAAATTTGGTATTTTTAATATCACCCGCACCCTCAACACCAAAAGCTGTTAAAGCTTGTTTTAAATTTGCCTTTGAAAAACAAGAAATCCAACCCCTAATTCCATTAATTGCAATATTTGAGCAATTTGGATTAATATCTGCAGCACAGGTTAAAAAATAAACATCTCTAAATTTATAATCAGAAGAAAACAAAGGATTAGCTCTATCTAATAAGGTTTTTAATTGTCCTGACATTTCATAATAATAAATAGGCGTAGCAAAAACAATTACATCACTATTTTTCATCTTTTCAACAATATCATTGGTATCGTCTTTAATAAAACAGGTTTTTGTTTTTTGACAAGAAAGACAACCTGTACAAAAATTAATCTTTTTATTTCTCAAGCTAATAAACTCAACTTTATTATTACTATCTTGAGCACCTTTTGCAAATTCTTTTGCCAAGCTTTCAGAATTGCCATTATTTCTCATTGTTGATGAAATTATTAAAACATTTTTTGTCATACCCACCTCATATTTTATTTTATTTTATTATTATATTTAAACAAGTAAAACATACATAATAAGTATTTGCTATTTTTAATTAATCATAAATAATAAACATATAGAACATGAGGTAAATATGCTATACGAAACTCACTACAAAGAAGGTAAAAAAATCAATTTTAAAAAATATGACTTAGAAATCAAAGGACTTTTATTTTTTCCAAATAACTTTGACGAAAACAAAAAATACCCCGCAATTATAATAACCCACCCCGGAGGAGGGGTAAAAGAACAATGCTCATCCTTATATGCTTGGAATTTAGCACAAAAAGGCTATATAACTCTTGCATTTGATGCAAGTCATCAAGGAGAAAGTGAAGGTCTGCCAAGATACCTTGAAGACCCAACATCAAGAGTTGAAGATATAAGAAGTGCGCTCGATTATCTTGTTTCGCTAAATTATATAGATGAAGAAAAAATTGGAGCAATGGGAATTTGTGCAGGCGCAGGATATACAATGAATGCCATTCAAACAGAAATCAGAATAAAGGCAGCAGCAGGAATAAGCACTTGGGATGTTGGAGACAGCGCAAAGAATGGTTTTCCCGGAGTTAACATTCCAAATTTTGCAGAAAAACTTTTAAAAGAAGTTGCAAAAGCAAGAACAGATGAAGCAAGAGGAAAAGAACCAAAATATTGGCAATATGTGCCAAACTCAAAAGAAGAGATAGACGAAAACACATCTGTTATTCAAAAAGAAGCTTATGAATATTATAGGACCGATCGCTGTTTTTACCCTACTTCGGTTAACAAATATCTTGTTTCAAGCAATGATAAACTGGCTGCTTGGGACGCCTTTTGTCATATAGATATGGTTTCACCAAGACCGGTCTTGTTTATTGTTGGAAGCAAGGCTGATACGTTATATTTTACTCAAGATGCTTATTCGAAGGCCAAAGAGCCAAAAGAAATATTTACAATAGAAAATGCAACCCATGTTGACTTATACGATAAACCCCAGTTTGTAAATCAAGCAGTCGAAAAACTTACACAATATTTTGATAAATATATTAAATAGCCTAAAACGGGTGATAATTTCACCCGTTTATTTGTTAATGATGACAGTGTCCATTAGAATGACAATGATGATGACCGTCCCCTGATGAACAAGAATTTTCTCCAAGCTCCAAAGTTGAACTTAAATATTCCTCAATCAATTCCTTAATTGGTAGCTCAGGACATCCTGATACAATTTGCAAGCCGTTATCGGCCAACATTTGCATAGGACGAGCACCAATTCCACCAACCAGCGCAATACTTGCGCCTTGTTTTGCTACCCAAGAAGCGCACTGACAACTTACCCCATCTTGAGGTGCTTTTTGTTCTATTTTTATAATTTCTTTTTTATCCAAATCCACTTCAACAAAACTAAAAATCTCACAATGTCCAAAATGCGAACAAAGTTTATTGTCTTGAGTTGGAACTACTATAATTTCTTTTTTCATAAAATCAGTATAAAATATTTTATTATTATGTCAATAGAATTTTAAACTAGCCCAATAAATTAATTAAACTATTTTTCGATTAAATTTATTTTGCGCCTTTTCCATTCCTTCATTTATCCAACAATCTACTAATTTTACAGCTTCTTTTGCCATAATCGAAATTTTATTTAATTCATCAGCCGTAAAATTTGACAACACAAATGAATCAATAGAAACATTAGCACTAACAGGACCAACGCCAACTTTTAATCTATCAAAAACATCTGTACCAATTCGATTTATAATAGATTTAATTCCATTGTGTCCCCCAAAAGAGCCATTACTTTTCAATCTAAATGTACCAAAATCAATCGTAGCGTCATCATAAATAACCAAAATATCTTTATTGGATAGTTTATAGAAATTCATCATCTCTATAACCGCATTACCTGATAAATTCATGTAAGTTTTTGGCAAAAGATATAAAATATCTCCCTTTTTAGCAAAAAAAGAATTAAACTTATCACCTAAAATTACATCATGGTTTTTTAAAATTTCATCCATAATCAAAAAACCTGTGTTATGACGAGTTGTTTTATACTTCAATTCAGGATTTCCAAGTCCAATAAGAGCTTTCATTTTATTTTTTTCTTTCTTCTTTTAAAGGTAATTTGAATTAATCTTTGTTATTTATCTTTTTTGGTAATTAAAAAATAAACAAAAGAGGTTATTTGTAAAATAGCATACAAGACAAGGTAAAATCAACCAAATGAAAAATATTCAAAACAATGTTAACAATACACACGAGCAAAAGAAAAGCTCAAAATTGGTGTATGATTTTTTAGAAAAAACAAAACTACACAAAAAAGAATTCGCACAAATGATAGGTGTTACACTTTCTTATGTTTACAATCTGATTGATGAAAATGTTCCATTTTCAACACGCTCAATAACACTAGAGAGAATTGCTACAGTAATGGATATAAATCCAGAAGAATTTATAGAATATCAAATTCCATCTGATATTGTACAATATAGCGAAAACCTATTAATGCTCAAAGATTTAATTAAATTCAATAAAATGACAACTCTTGATTTTCTAAAAATGTTTGAAAGAAAAAAAAGGTTAGAACTTGTTGATATTTTAAGAGGAGCAAAACCAATTCAAATTGACTACCAAGAACTAAAACAAATTGCACAAGTTCTAAATATGTCAAAAGATGAACTTTTCACTCTTTGGAAAACAAGAATGATAGAATATCTTGAAGAGGGAGGTTTGGACATAATAAAAAACAAAGAACTAATAGATTCAATGTTTGAATGCGCCCACAATTACATCCAAATAAAGTAATAAAACTTTACAAAAAAAAGCACTCTTGCTTGACTTTATAAAAAACTCTTTATAACATGATGACAAATATTATAAATTTATAAGGTGAAGCATGAAAGGTTCAACACTACATAGATCGGGTTTAACTCGCGAAAAAATGGGCGTTTTAGCTAGTTTATCTCAAGCAGATAAAAAAGTTCACACCAAAAATCAACTAAACCAATATTACAGAACTGCAAAGTCTAAAGAATTAGATATTCTTTGGGGTGGCGTTCAAAGAGGAATGCAAAAAGTTCATAGTGTAACAAAAACTAATGCTCAAAAATCCCCAATAGCATATCTTACAATTGGTTTTGTTGCCGGTGTATTATTCATGTGTTGCGTTACATTTATCATTTCGATATTTTCAATGGCTCCTAAAGCAGAACCAATTGAAGAGGCAAAAACAAATGTAGCCGTAATTGGCACTGAAACAGTTAATGAAACCGCTCCTGAAGCTGTTTTAACAAATGAAAAATATGTTGTTAAACAAGGCGACACACTAAACGGTATTGCATACAGATTTTATGGCAAATATGACGAAGAAAAAATATTAGAAATTCAAAGAATTAATAATATTACAAATCCACAAGCAATAAGAATAGGTCAAGAATTACAAATACCTGTTTCAAGATAAAAAATATACAAATAATAAAAAACCTGCCAAATAAGACAATAAGGCAGGTTTTTTATTATACTTTAATACAAATATAAATAGTAATTTGTAACATTGTTTGAATTTTTAAAATCATTTATAACCTTATAAATGAGAGGTTAAAAATGAAAAAAATATTTTTTGCACTATCAATTCTTGCGCTATTTAACTTTAATTGCTCTTTTGCTGATGTTATTTCAGGTAAAATTGACCATGATGAATTGAATTTTAAAAACAAAATCATAGACTCAAAAACAAAACAAGGTTTGAGCAATGCTAAAATAACAATCCCTGAATTACACTATACAACTTATTCAGACAAGGATGGCTCTTTTCAATTAAATGCAGATGTTAGTGACAAAACTGTTCTTTTTGTTGAAAAAGAAGGCTACAAAGTTTTTTCATTAACTGTTGACAATAGTGTTTTAAGAAACCCTCTAAAATTGGGCATAGAACAATCAAGCCCTTTTGACTTTCAAATCAGCGATGGCGTTATCCATCTTGGTGATAATTTATATTCAGATAATTCTGCAAACTCAAATGAATTTCAATTCAGCGCAAATGGCCCGTATTTTGCAAAAAAATTTAAAAGACCAGCCTCAAACGGTCAGGATGTCGTTTTAAGAATAGGAACAATCATAGGACTAGATACAAAAAAAGCAAAAATGGCAGGACAAAATAGAATTGCGAAAGTTTATTCATCTCCAATGGAAGTTCTTGTAAATGGACATAAAATATCTAACATTGAACTAAATGGAGATAATATAGAAATATTAATTCCTTCAAGCATTCTCAAAGACAACAATGAATTAATTATACAAACAGGAAGGAACTTATTTCAAAAAGAATATATTGACTATGATGATTGCGAATTAGCAAACATTAGAATAGAAGTCAGAGAAAAAAGTTTTTATGCAAAACACTAGTTTTATAGTATAATCTTGCTATGATTAAACCCAGAAAAACAATTGAATCAATAACTCCGTACGAAACAGACAAATACAAGCAAGATTGGCGCTTAAAACTCGATTCAAATGAAAACATATATGGATGTTCAAATGCAATTATTAGCACAATTAAAAATATAGATCCAAAAGACTTATCTCTATATCCTTGCTATGGAGCAGTTATAGATAAATTAGCGTCAAGATACGAAGTTAATTTTGAAAACATTTTAATCACAAACGGATGTGACGAAGCTCTCAATATAATAATTAACACATATTTAAATGAAGATGATGAATTGCTTTTATATAACCCATCTTTTTCAATGCCAATGTTATATGCAAAAATTACAGGCGCAAAAATAAAACAAATTGAATATAGCAAAAAATTTATCTTTAATATTCAAGATATTAAAAACAATATTACCCCTAAAACAAAAATATTTTATCTTGCCACACCAAACAATCCTACAGGAGAAATAACAAAAGCGGCTGTTATTGAACCACTAATAAAAGAATTTCCTGATATTTTATTTTTATTGGATTGTACTTATATAAATTTTGCTCAAAATGTTGCTTTTGAAGATTATATCGATTTAGTAAAAAAATATGAAAATGTTATTGCTATTAAATCTATGTCAAAAGACTTTGCTCTGGCAGGATTAAGATTTGGTTTTGCTATTTCAAATAATGAAATAATTAAAAACTTAAAAAAAGTAT
>CALURR010000048.1 GCA_944323195.1 Candidatus Gastranaerophilales bacterium | reverse complement strand
TTTGTTGTGTGCGGTTATGGCTGGTGTTCTAGAGGGGCTGCACAAAAAGCAAGAGGCATGGGTGCTAATGTAATTGTAACAGAAGTTGATCCTCTGAAAGCTCTTGAAGCTGTTATGGATGGTTTTAGAGTAATGCCGATAGCTGAGGCATCTAAAATTGGCGATATTTTCTTGTCTATTACAGGTGACATCAATGTTGTTTCAGTGGAAAATATGTTAACTATGAAAGATGGTGCTTTTGTAGCTAATGCAGGGCATTTTGATGTTGAAGTTGATGTAAATGGCTTGAAAAAACACGTTATTGAATATAGAAATATTCGTCCAAATTTAGATGAATGGGTATTAGATAATGGTAAATCAATCCATGTCCTAGCTCAAGGCAGATTAGTTAATCTTGTTTGTGCCGAAGGTCATCCTGCTTCTGTTATGGATATGAGTTTTGCAAATCAAGCTCTTGGTATGGAATTTATCGTTAAAAATAAAGGAAAATTAGAAAATAAAATGTACACTCTTCCTATGAGTGTGGATGAAGAAATAGCAAGAATAAAGCTTGAATCTATGGGAGTTAAAATTGATACATTAACAGATGAACAAAGAAATTATTTAAACTCTTGGCAACAAGGAACATAAAATAAAAATCTCCCATTTGGGAGATTTTTATTTATCTAAAAATTTTTCAATCCAACTAATCATATCATCTATTTCATATGGTTTTGGCATATATAAGTCAGCGCCTGATTTTAAGATTTCTTTTTTATTTAAATAAGCTGAAGAAAAAATCAATTTAACATTATCTTTTGATATTTTTTGTGCCAATTTAATGAAATCAGATTTTTGTTTTTCACCCCAATCTAAAATAACAACATCTGGATTAAAAGTTTTATATAGATTATTAAAATCTTTTTCATTTTGAGCAATCTGCGCTTCGATATTATTTAATTCGCAAACACTTTTTAAAAGGTATGATAGAGAATTGTCTAACTCTAAAATTAAAACTTTATTTTTCTTTTTTTGTTTTTCTACAGTGCCAACTAATCTTATTCTATCTATTACATATGTTGATGTGTCAGGGTTTTGACATAGCTTAATTAGTTCATTTAATTCATTTAAAACATCAATATAATTTTTTGTTGTATTATCTTTAGCAATTGCTGCAATGTTAAGACGCATTAAACCGTTTCTTTTTTCTTGCGTGTTGTCGCTTGATTGTATTGTAAAATTATTATTAAATTCAGTTGTTGAATAAAATTTGTTTAAGATGTTATCAAAAGCAAAAGTTAAAAATGAGGCAATTTTTTCAGCTTGCATTGGGTTGGTTATTATTAATAATTCATCATCATTTATGTGACCTGCAAAATCGTCATCAACTAAAGTTGAGTTAATTATGGCGCTTAGAGTTTGTAATACTTTTTCGTATGCAATTTCACCATGGGTTTTTCTGTATAAATCTATGTCTTTTATTTTTATTAAAAGATATGAAACAAAATTTTTATTTTCAAGAGTTTTTTTAATAGCTTTTTGAGTAATATTTTTGCCAAGAAGTCTTGTGACAGGGTTTATTGAGCTTTCAATATATCGTCTTAAATGAGCTTTGAAGCGCATTTGAAATTCTTTTTTTGAGATTTCTTCTCCTAAAAAATCATCAGCACCTACTTCAAGTGTTTCTAATCTATCTTCAAGATCGCTTGATTTTGAAACAGCAATAATAATTGGCCTAAAGCTATATGTTAAAATTCTTATTTTTCTAATAAAATCGCTTAATTTTTCTTTTATTGTGTCTGAAATAATTATAAATTCTACTTCTTGTTTTTGTATTATTGAAAGTGATTCAGATAAATCATTTGAGACAAAAACATCCTGTTTGAGGCTTTCGATTAGTTTTTTATATTTGATTGATAATTCTTTTCTTGTACTTATTATTAAAACTGCTGTTTTATACAAAATTAAACTCCTATGTTTTTTATTTGTTTTTCAACTTCATATATAGGCAGATAAATTAAAAATTCTGTTTTTAGAGTTTCTTTTGATGAAATTACTTCAATTTTTCCTTTCATTTTATCAATTAGATTTTTAACTATATATAGCCCCAGTCCGCTACCTTGTGCGGTTGAGTTTAAGTATGAATCAATTCTATAGAATTTTTCAAAAATTTTTGGAATTTTATCTTGTTCAATATAATTTCCCCAATTTGTTATTGAAAAAACAATAAAGTCATTATTAGCAGATATTTTAATATCAATTTTTTTAGAATTTTTTGAGTATTTTGCTGCATTTTCAAGAATATTGATTAAAATTTGTTGGGTTTTGTCGGTATCTGCCAGACAAAAAAGTTCGTTTTTAGGTTTTTCGATATTAAAAGTAAAATCAGGATAATTCATTGAAATTATATTGATGCAATTTTTTATAATTTGATAAGTATTAATTTTAATTAATACTAAATTTTCAGAATTTGAATCAATTTTTGCAACATTTAAAACATTTTCAATTAAATTGATAAGTCTTTGCGATTGATTTGAAATTATTTTTAAAAATTCTTTTTTCTTTTCATCATCTAATTTATCCCAAGAATTAAGCATAGTTTGAGAAAAACCTTTAATGCTGGTTAGAGGTGTTCTAATCTCGTGGGATAGAGTAGATATAAATTCTTCTTTAATATTTTTTTTCATAGTTTTATTATATTTTTTTATTTTAATTCTTCAATATTTTCTTTAATTAAACTTAAAATTTCATCAAGTCTTTTTTTGTTGTTTAAATAAAAATATCCGATTAAAACTTCGAAAGATGTTGCAAGAGAATGGATTTTCGGATTATTTTTTTTACTTATTGATATTTTTAAATTTCTTCCTCTTTTTTGAATTTCAAGTTCATCTTTTGTCAGCTTATCAATAATTAAAACAAGAAAATCTGCTTGAGCTTGAGCGCAAACATATTTTGTTGACAAATTATGCATTGCGTTTTGGCTTTTTGTTTTTTTAATTACAAGTTCTCTAATGAAAAGCTCCCATACGCAATCGCCAATATATGCATAATGTTTTAAGTTGTATTCCATATTTTTATAATAACAAAATTCTTAACATTTTAGCAATTTTTATATGAATTTACACTTTAATATAATGTAAGGATTTTGGTTAAAAAATGTCTAGCGAAAATATTAAAAATAATAACGGAAATAGTTCTATGTTGTCTGTGTTGGCATTTCCCGCTGCGACAACAACTTTTGGCGCACTTTCTTCAATAAAAAGAAATGGCGGTGTTAAACAGGCAATAAAAGCTTGCGATGTTGAAGGTTTTAAAAGTCTTGGAAAATCATTGGAACCTATTCATAAAGATGTTTTTTCAAGAAGTATTGCTTTGGCTGAAAATTATGATGAGTATAAAGGTATTGCAAAAAAAGCTGCCAAATAGTAAAAAAAAGCTGTTAAAGCTCAAAATGGCAAAATTTCTTTGATGGATAAAATATTGAATTTATTTAAAAAAGAAAAAGTTACACCAAAAAGCATTATTGACGCAAAGGATGTAGCATTAAATAAGCTCGACGATGCCGTTGATTTATTAAAAAATGGCAAAGAGATTGTTAAAACCTCTACTAAATCAGGCTTTAAAAATACTGCTAAAACTTTGTTTAAAAATGAAATTAAAAATCCTATCGTTGTTGCGCTAACAGCTCTTGAAATTGTGCCAGAAATAACAGGAAAAGTTATTCCAACTTTTAAAGACAAAGGATTTTTGGCAGGTATAAAACAGACAGGAGAATCTTTACTAAAAGTCGGAAGTAATTTTGTATCTTATGCGGCAGGTGGTGCAATAGGTAGAGTTGTAGGTGCTTCAATTGGTACAATAATTTGCCCGGGGGTTGGAAGTGCGGTTGGAGCAAATGTTGGAGATATTATAGGCTCTACATTAATTGGTTCAACTGTAACAAAAGCTGTTGATAAAATAGTTGGCGATGATGAAATTGAAACTTCTGAATCAATAAATCAAGAACAAATAAGTAGCTCAAATGTTCCATCTGAGCAGCTGCAAAAAAATCAACAAGTTGCACAACAAACATCTCAACAAGATGTACAAAATGTTCAAGTTGAGCAAAATCAACAAACATCAAAAGAAAGTTTGATTAAACCAAGCTTTGAAGAAGCAAGAGCGATGTATGCTACGAGCACTCCTCAACTCGGAAAAAGTACAGTAAAAAAGGGTTATCAAAAACCGCAAAATGGAGTATATGCTACACAATGGGTCAATGATATGGCTCAAGCAAAACGCCAAAGCCAATTAAACACCCTTAGCTAATAGCGCTTCCAAGAGCTTTTAGGTTTTCATAAGGAACACCTGCTTCAGACAGTTCTTCTGCTGAAATCCCAAAAAGACTGATTGTGTTTAATACATTCTTTTTGTCGTATCGTTTTTTTGATTTTTCCGTAATCATTTTAAATATGTTGTTAACAGCCGTTTCTCTAGTCATAAAATATGAAGTATTTGACTTGTAGAGAGTTCTTCTTTTACATTTTCCCATAGCTTTTATTTTCTAATATTTTTTGTTAGTTGTAAAGTTCTTGTGTCGTAATGTAAATTTTATTTTTTGGTAGCAATAAAACTTTTTTAGGTGTTTTATATGGTGGGTAAGGAGAAAAAATGCTTAACAATATTTCGTTCGCTACATTTAAAAACAATATTAAAATTAATAAAGATAGAATTTTAAATTCGAATAATAATTTTTTTTCTAGGAAATATAACAACCTTGCCCCATTGGCTTGCGATACGGTTACTTTTAGCGGAAGCCATGGAAGATTAAACCATTCATTGTTTGAAGCTTTTGACAATATTGACACTTGTATTAGGGTAAGAGATGATGCAAAACCGGCTATGAATTATTTAAAAAGTACTCTTGAGGAAGCCCTCTCTCCTTTTGTTGCTTCAAAAGAAAACCCGCATGGATCAATAGATTCTATACACACAAGAATCAAAACTCCTGATAGTATTAAAGAAAAAACAATTGATAAATTAAATGCAGCAATTACATCTCCTGAACCTTGGGCTTTTAATCCTAATACCGTTGAAGGAATAAAAGGGACGGTTGGCGATATTATTGGTGCACGTATAATTTTAAGAAAATCCGATTCTAAACAAACATCTCAAATAATTGGCGTTTTGGCTGATTTGGTAAGACAAGGAAAGCTTAAAATAACTAAAATAGAAAATTATATTCCTGTTGAAATGCAGTCCGGGCTGAAATATTTTAAAGATTCTGATTTAGAAAAACTTAAAAATGCCGTTAATGCATCTAAAACATCTGATAAACCTGTAGAGGTTAGAAATAATGCAAAAGGTAGCGGTTATATGGCATTGCATCTTGATGTAGAGTTGTCAAGACCTGAATATAAGGCTTGGAATAATGGCTATAGGGGTGAAATTCAGATTTTAGGCTATGACGTAGCAAAATTAAAAGATCTTGAAGATTATTGTTATAAGATGAAATCCGATAAAGATATTAAAAGTGGTCATTTTGCATATAAACCGCTTTCTGAATATTTTAAGGGTTTGTATAGAGATAGCAGTGATTATCCAAATTTAGAAGATGATTTTGAAACTTATACAGCAAGGGCATATTTAATCCAAAGAGGAAAAGAGCCTTTGAATCCCGATAGCAAAAAAAGAAAAAATGCTCTTCCGACTATAGAAGAATGTGGTCTTAAAGGGAAAATTCCTAAAGGTTTAGATTTTAATGTTCTTAATACTATAAAACAATATTGCGATAAGATTTACGAAGTAACAAATTCTGCTACATAAAAAATAAATAAAGATTTGTTATCTATGCTTGTAATTATGGTATATTTATCTCATTATAGTTAATGTAAGATACATTAACAGGAGGAATTTATGTCAAATTCGACAGTTGAAATCGTTAAAAAGTGTTGCTGTTCGCAATTTCAAGAATTAGCACAAAAAGCAGTTGAAGATATTAAAAATAGAAAAGGGAAAGTTGGCCAATTTTTAAATTGGATTGAAGTTCTTCCTAAAACAGAACTTGAAAACCTTGATAAAATGGAACAAATGGTTAAAG
>CALURR010000047.1 GCA_944323195.1 Candidatus Gastranaerophilales bacterium | reverse complement strand
GTTATTCCAATTACAATGCAATTTGGATAAAGAGATTTTATATTTTTAATATCTCTCTCACCTGCTAATCTAAGGGCATTTACTCTGCCTAAATCAATTAATGACTTAGCAAAGGCAATAATGCAATTTTCATCATACAAAGGCTCATCAGGCATAGCTTGAAGCGACACTATAATTTTATTTTTAATTTTATTCAGTATTTTCATACAGATATTATACAACCAACTAAATATAATATAAATGTAAAAAATTGTGTAAAAAACACTTTTGCTATATTTTAAAAGATTGTTTTTCATGAGAAAATTTGAATAAAAAATTATAATAAGGTGGAATTTTATGGAAAAAGAAGTAAGAGCAATTGTCCTTGCCGCAGGCAAGGGAACAAGAATGAAATCAGCAAAACCAAAAGTACTCCATGAAATTTTTAACAAACCTTTGCTTGGCTGGGTTGTTGAAGCAATAGCAAGACTGCATGCTAAAACTCAAAGCATTGTTATTATTGGTCATGGTGCTCCAACCGTCGAAGAATACCTAAACAAAAATTATAAGTATGTTAAAACAACCCTTCAAAAAGAACAATTAGGAACTGGTCATGCTGTCGCTCAAGCATTACCTTTGTTGCATGACTTTAGAGGAAATGTAATTATAACCTGCGGAGATACACCATTAATTTCAACAAAAACGCTAAGAAATCTTGTCAGATACCACAACGAAAACGGTGCTGACCTAACAGTAATGACTACAATTTTTGATAATCCTTATGGTTACGGAAGAATAATAAGAAATACAAAAGATGAAATCATAAAAATTATCGAAGAAAAAGATGCAAATGAAACAATAAAAGAAATTAAAGAAGTAAACACAGGTGTTTATTGTCTTGATTGGGCGAAAATCAGAAAAGCTTTTACTGAGCTTAAAAACAATAACGTTCAAGGTGAATATTATTTAACAGACATAATCAAATGGGCAAGAGATAATGCATATAAAGTTTTAGGCTATGTAAACACAGATAGCGATGAAATATATGGTATTAATTCAAGACAAAATTTAGCGCATGCAGCTAAACTGATGAAAGATAGATACAACAAACATCTAATGGATAACGGAGTTACTATTGTAGATCCTGATTCCACCTATATTTCTCCTGAAACAACTATTGATATTGATACAACAATATACCCTAATACATATATTGAAGGAAAAAATACAATTGCTAAGAATTGTAAAATTGGTCCAATGGCCCACATTAGAGGCAATTGCGAGGTAGGCGAAGGGTGTAAAATAGGCAATTTCGTCGAACTAAAAAATGCAAAAATAGCAAAAAATACTAATGTTTGTCATTTAAGTTATGTAGGAGATGCAATAATCGGTTCAAAGGTAAATGTTGGCGCAGGAACAATTTTTGCAAACTACAACTCAATAACCAAAGAAAAGAAAATGTCTACACTTAAAGATGGTGTTTCAATAGGTTCAAATTCCGTTATTGTTGCACCGGTTGAAATAGGTTCTGAGGCATTCATTGCAGCTTCAAGTTGTATCACAAAAGACGTAGAAAGTCAGTCGCTGGCTATGGCGCGCAGCCCCCAAAAAGAAATGAAAAATTGGGTAAAAAATATGAAGGAGAAAAATTAAAATGAGCCTTGAATTAGAAACCGAATTGAAAGAAATTCAAAAAATTCTACCAACTCACGACATTAAACTATTTTCTGGACGTTCAAACAACCCGCTGGCAGCTGAAATTGCTCAATATTTAGGCACAAGCTTAGAGCCTATCACAATTAAAAACTTTTCAGACGGCGAAATTTATGTTCAAATTCAAGACTCTGTTCGCGGAGATGATGTTTTTATAGTTCAGCCAATTTGCGACCCTGTTAATGAAAACTTAGTTGAATTATTAATTTTATTAGACGCATTTAAAAGAGCAAGTGCAAAATCAATCACAGCCGTAATTCCATATTACGGATATGCAAGACAAGACAGAAAAGCTTCAGGAAGAGAAGCTATTACAGCAAAATTAGTAGCTGATTTATTAACCCAAGCAGGTGCTACAAGAGTTCTTGCAATGGATTTACATACAGGTCAAATTCAAGGTTTCTTCAATATTTTGGTTGACCATATTTACGCAACTCCGGTTATAGTTAATTATGTTAAAAATATCGATACGCAAGATTCTGAACTGGTTTGTGTTTCACCTGATATGGGCGGTGTTAAAAGAACAAGAGCACTGGCTAAACAAGTAGGTGCTCCAATTGCGATTATCGATAAAAGACGCGACAAACATAATAGCGCAATTGCTTGTAACATAATAGGCGATGTAAAAGATAAAGTTTGCGTAATGTTCGACGACATTATTGATACAGCAGGAACAATCTGCGAAGCAGCAAGAATGTTGAAAGAACAAGGTGCAAAAGATGTTTATGTTTGTGCTGTTCATCCCGTATTTTCAGGTCCTGCCCTAGAGCGATTGGAACAATCTCCAATTAAAGAAGTAATTGTTACAAATACAATTCCATTAAAAGACACGGTAATTCCTGATAAAATTAAACAAGTAAGCGTAGCACCTTTGTTAGGTGAGGCAATTTCAAGAATACATGACGACAAATCAGTTTCATCATTGTTCGGCTTTGAAATAGAATATAAAAAAGATTAATTATGACGCAAAAAACCACACAGCTTGAAAATTTAAAAAAAGAAGCATTAAAATGCCAAAATTGTGAGCTGTATAAAACAAAAAATAAAACAGTTTTTTCCGATGGGTGCGAAAATGCACCCATCATGTTTATTGGTGAAGCCCCAGGGCAAAATGAAGATGAAACAGGAATACCTTTTATAGGTCGAGCAGGACAACTTTTAAGAAAATTCTTATTCGAAGTTGACATTAAGCAAGATGACATTTATATTGCTAACACAATTAAATGTCGTCCTCCTAAAAATCGAAAACCAACACAAGTTGAAAAAAATGCCTGCAAGCATTTTTTAGATAAACAAATTGAATTAGTGAACCCTAAAATTATTGTTCTTGTGGGTTCAACTGCGCTTGAAAGTTTTATTTCAGATAAAAAACTAACAATAACAAAAGCAAGAGGAAAAATTTTTGAAATAGAAGGAAGAAAATTTATTCCTATTTTTCATCCATCTTACCTTTTAAGATACCATTCAACCGAAGAAAACTCGCCAAGAGATTTATTTAAAAAAGATTTATTGACAATAAAAAATCTAATAAAGAATTAGTATATAAAAATTAACAACTCAAACATTAATTTTAAAGCATACAAAATGTCTAAAAAACAAGCTCGATATATTGACGGCTTACTTAAAAAATCATCAAAAATAGATATTGTATGTCACGAATCAACAGATAGAGATGCAGCCAATTCAGCTCTTGCAATGGCAGATTATTTGGAACAACAAGGAATAAATACAAGAATAATTCTTTCTCAAGACTTAAAAAGTTTAACTCTAAGAACTCAAGATAAAAACATAATTCAGACAAATAATCTAAAAAATAACGAAACGCCAAACACAATCCTTTGTGTTGATTTTAGCACAAAAGATAGGGTGCCACTAAATGTATACAACTATATTAAAAAAGCAAAAAATATAATAGGACTTGATCATCATACAGGAGCAAATATAACTAATAACAGTCTGATCTTAGGTCAAAATCCGGACAAAGACAAAATATCTTCTTTTTATGTTGATACGACTGCAAAATCAGCGACAAGTGTAATTTATAGATTTTTTGAAGCGCTAAATAAAGAAATTTCAAAAGATACGGCTTATGATTTATTTTTTGGTCTAGTTAGCGATTGCAACAAAAAAGGACTTGTAAAATGCGATGGTAAAAAAGGCGTAATAACCGTTAGTGAAGAAATGACACAAGATAAAAATGCTTTCGAAATATACAAAAATCTTTTAAACAAACTATCCAAAGAAGAAATAGCAGATATAGCAAGAAAAATTGACATAATGGGCTCCTTGTCACAAGAAGAAAAGGCTTTTTACAGTTCATTATATGAAAAAATTAAATATAATAAAAAAGGCACAGTTGCATATGTTGAAATTCCGCCAAACGATAAAACTTGGCTTGGTCTTGGTGGCGAGAATACAAAAACAAAAGCCATTTTAAATAGTTTTCGTCAAAATTTCCTGAAAAAAAATAACAACATAAAAATGATTTTCACATTTTATCAAGCAAACAACACATACAGATTAAGTGTACATTCAAAAGAAAAAATGCTAAACCAATTATATGACAATGCTGAAAAAAATATAAAAAGCAGTGATTTTTCAATAGGCGGACATCAAGATAGGGGTGGTGGAAAAATTAATTCAACAGACTTGGAAACTTGTCATAAATGGGTTGAAAATATAATAAATTTGGCAAGCTTGTTATAATTAATATTAAGTTTTGTATCAGGGAGCCTTAAAAGTTTTTACACAAAAAATTTTTTTGATATATTTAATAAGGCAAAAAGATTAACACTGTAGAATTATTTTCTTGGATATAATTATATTTGTGTTAATATTTAATTAAACGACGTAGTTAGTATTATAAGGATTAAATTATGGCTTTACCAAACGTAGCTTATTTTTCAATGGAAATTGCAATTGACCAATCCTTAGCAACATATTCAGGTGGTTTAGGTTTCCTTGCAGGTTCACATATGCAATCAGCAGGATACCTACAAATGCCAATGGTTGGTGTTACTATGTTATGGTCTTTTGGTTATTATGATCAAAGAATTAATGAAAGCGGCAATGTAGAAGTAGCATACATCAGAAAACATTATGATTTCTTAACAGATTTAAACGTTTCAACAACAGTTAAAGTATTTGGCGAAGACGTTATCGTTAAAGCATACAGAGTTGAACCAGGATTATTTGGAACTTGTCCAATTTATCTATTAACAACAGATGTTGATGGAAACTCAGAATGGGCAAGAAAAATTTCACACAAATTATATGACGGAGATGAAAAAATCCGCGTAGCTCAAGAAACAGTTCTTGGTATCGGTGGTGTTAGAGTACTTCAAGCAGTTGGCTACAACTTCGATTGCATCCACTTAAACGAAGGCCATGCACTTCCGGCTGCTTTTGAATTATTAAGACAATTTAACGGCGATCTTCAAGCTGTTAGAAGAAAAACTGTATTTACAACTCACACACCGGTTCCAGCAGGAAACGAAGTACACTGGGTTGACACTTTAGTTGATGCAGGATTCTTTAGCGGCTGCTCAAGAGAAACAGCTGTTGAACTTGGTGGCGAAAACTTCTCATTAACTGTTGCAGCCCTAAGAATGTCAAGAATTGCAAATGCAGTATCACAACTTCATGGATTAGTTGCAAACAAAATGTGGGAATGGGTTAAAGACAGATGCCCAATTAAAGCAATTACAAACGCTGTAAATCTACACTACTGGCAAGATGAAAGAATGGCTAAAGCCAAATCTGATCAAGAATTACTTGATGTTAAATATGAAATGAAAAAGGAATTATTCCAATACATTTCAGATACTCAAGGAAAACGCTTCGATCCAAACGTATTAACAATCACTTGGGCAAGAAGATTTGCTGATTACAAACGTGCTTGGTTAATTTTAATGGATGAAGACAGAATTTCTAAACTATTAAATGAAAACAAAGTACAACTTATCTTTGCCGGTAAATTCCACCCAGATGATACAATGGGTAAAGAAACATTCAACAATATTCTTAAAAAATCATACAATATGAAAAATATGGTTGTATTACCTGGTTATGAACTTGGCCTATCAGCAAAACTTAAAAAAGGTACTGATATTTGGTTAAATACACCAACAAGACCTCTTGAAGCTTCAGGTACATCAGGTATGTCAGCTAATATGAATGGCGCTGTTCACTTCTCAATCTTTGACGGATGGACAGTTGAAGGTACTTTCCCAGGAATTAATGGTTATACAATCGAATATCCGGGTCTTGATGATGATATTCCATGGCAAGAAAGACACTGGAAAGATCATAGATGTATGATGAATACTCTTGAAAACGAAATCATTCCAACATACTATGAAAACAAACAAGAATGGGCTCGTTTAATGCGTCAAGCAATGAGAACTGCTGAAGGATACTTTAACTCAGACAGAATGGTTATTGAATACTTCAACAGAATTTATAAACCAATTGCTCACGGTGGTGTTCAAGAAGAAACAAACGGAAACAATTCTGCATCATTTGAAGCACCAAACCAAGACGCTTGGACATATTCAAACATTAAATAAATCAAGTAAATATTAAACAAAAACCGAAGAGAAAACTCTTCGGTTTTTTATTTTTTTTAAAAAATTTATTGCTTTGATGGTTTTGAAATCATATCATAACTAATACCTTTTGAAGCTAAAATAAAATCACAAAGCTCCCTAACGGCACCTCTTCCGCCTTTGCTATCAGAAACAAAATTGCAAACTTTTTTTACTTCTTCAACAGCATCATTAGGACAGCATTTCAATCCAACTTCTTTCAATACGCAAATATCAGGTAAATCATCACCCATATAAGCCACTTGAGATAGGTTTAAATTATATTTTTCAATTAATTCATTAAGAGCTAAAATTTTATTTTTTTGCCCCATATACAATTCTTTTATATCAATCATTTCTGCTCTCAATTTAACTGCATTATTATCTCTTGCAGTAATAATAGATGTAATCAAACCTGCTTTTGAAAGCATAACAACACCAAGACCATCTTTAGCGTTATAAGTTTTAATTTCTCTGCCATCTTCTAAAAACGTTAACGAACCATCAGTCATAACACCATCAACATCAAACGCAACGAGCATGATATTTTTTGCAATCGAACGCAATTCAAGATTATTTTTGTCCATAAAATTCTCCAATTTCTTTTTTAAATTATACATCAAAAGGACTAGTTTTATAATTTTTCTATCAAATTCGTAAACAATATGACGTAAACTAAAATGTAGATAAAAAAGAAAAGCTATGAACATCATAAAACGTATTAAATTGTCTAAAAACAGCTTTATTGTTGAATATGACGACTCCTCATTAAAATTAAACTATAGAACACAAGATGGAAAATATATTATCAACATCAGCGATATGAACTTGATTAACGCAACAAAAATAGCCATTTTGTGTTCTACATATTGCTTTATTAACAACTTTCAAAAAAAGATTTGTTGGCTTGTAGCTGATGAAGAAATTAAAAAAGCAATTAATATATTACGCCTCAAAAATATAGAAAGCTCAATATACAAGCCAGACTCAAACAGAATGGTAGCTGTCTCATGAAAATCTTAAACGGCATTAAACAAGAAAAAATATATGGAATAATAAGAGAAGACGACCCTCAATGTGCATACGAACTGGCGCGTGCATATATAGAAGGGGGAATTAAATTCATAGAAATGAATGCACCACTGGAAGTGACAAAAAAAATTGCCGAGTTTGAAAACACAATAATTGCACAAGGAGGCATTATAACAACCCAACAAGCACACAAAGCATTGGAACATGGCGCTAAAATTATTGCCAGTCCAATTTTTCAAACTAATTTAGTTAGATTTGCCTCTTGTTATGAAGCCTTTTTAATTCCGTCAGTTACCACGCCAAACGAAGCATATAACGCTTGGAGAAGCAGAATGCCGCTTATCAAAATATACCCTGTAGCAGAAATGGGCGGCGTAGAATATATAAAAGATATGGTCAAACCGATGCCATTTTTAAATTTATTGCCTTGCGGCTTTGTAAAAATTGACGAAATCAAGGGATATTTAAAAGCAGGAGCAACGGCAGTCGGGATAGGACGAGAGCTTTATAATAAAAACAGTTATCAAGAAACCGTAAAAACAGTACATGAAGTAGTGGAAATGGTTAGACAAATTTAGGTCAAAAGCGGATTTATCCGCTTTGTTTTTTTATATAACAAATAAACAGTAAGTTTATTTTAAAAAGTTATATTTTTTGTGTGCATGTTTAAAAAAACGGGGGTATAAAACCCCCCGGAATATCAAAACAAAAAAAATAACAAACTTAAAAAACATTTTTCTCTAAAAAATCCGTGACACAGCGCACCGAAAAGGCGTTCGTGCGATTGTTGTTATTCTGATTCCAACCACCACTATTCAAGTAGTAATTGTAAGCATAGGAAGAACCATTAACAGTACCACTCCACACATTGTTCGGGTTGCACCAATTATTGTTCGACCCTGGGCAACTATTCGTATTGTTACACTGAGCTGAAGAGTAACCTGAATTGTTGTCGCAAAGTTTTATCGAAATTTTTTTATCGTGTACTAAAATCATTAATTCACTTTCTTTATGTTTTTCATAAGTAATTAGCCATTATTAAAGCTATTTCGACGATTTTTTAGATTAGACTTAACTAAATAGACCCTTGAGCCTATAAATTCAAAGCCTATTCTAAACAACGTTTAGTTTTGAATAATTATCATCCGGAATTAATAAACACGTACCTAATGAATTTGAAATTCTCTTTCTCATATTAAAACCATCAACGTGTCTCAACATCCCAAGATAACTATTTACTTTACATTTTATTTCTTGCAATTCCTCCTTAGAATTTCTATTTTTACTATTTTTCCAAGCATTAATTGAGCTATTACATTTATTAATTGTTTTAACTCTTAAATGCATAGAATTAGGCTTCATTACAAAACCAACAAAATCAAAGCCACGCTTAACCAAATTAATATTTTTCTTTTTGTGATTTAACTCTAAGTCTAAATTTTCAATTAAAAATCTATTAATTTTAGAATATACATAATTCAAAAAACCGGGGTCTTTATCTATTATCAAAATGTCATCAACATATCTTAAATAATATTTACACCCAAGAACATGTTTAGCATATTGATCAAGCGCATTAAGATATACATTTGAAAAAAACTGGCTGGTCAAATTACCAATAGGCAAACCACACTCCACGCTTGTATAAAAAAGACTCTTGTATTTAGGTAATTTATCAAGCATTTCTTTTGGAGATTTCAGATACATATTTTTTCTTGGATCATGAAATATAACCTGCCTAATTAAACCTGCCAGCCATTTTTCGTTTTCTTCATCCACTCTTTCCATAACAAGTCTATGTAGGATATGTTTATTGATACTAACAAAATAATTTTTAATATCCATTTTTATAAAATAAGCATCTTTTGAATAATTTTGAGTTATGTTTCGTGCAAACATTGCAGCCCTTTTAGCTCCCAAAAGAGTTCCCCTGCCCACAATGCAACTATATGTATCGAATATAAATCTTGGGACAAACCTTTCATAAATAGCATTGTAAATTAAATGATGAACAATCCTATCCCTAAAAGAACCCGCCCAAATTTCTCTATATTTTGGTTCGCTTATAACAAAACAAATACTTCTGCCAATTTCATATTTATTTTCAAGAATATCCATATAGAGTTCATACAGATTTTTTTCTCGATTAAACTCAAATTCCATTGCTTGAAAAGTAGAGCTTTTATGCTTTCTGCAATCACGATAAGCTTTGTACAACTTTTCAAAACTAAATTCTGCTATTTTAAATTTTTTTGCCAATTTCCATATCCTTGTTATTTTAAAACTACAGTCTTGTATTGATTTATTTTTTCACTTTGTGCATTTTTGCTTGTATAGTTAAGCCAACCTGATAACTGTTTTTCAATATCTTCAACATATAAACAGCAATTTAAATATTTTTCATTTGAAATATTCTTTAAAGAATTAACAAGCCTTAATGTCACACTTATTTGTTTAATCTTTTCAATCATTACTCTTATGGCTTTCGCTCTTTCCGTATTTGTTTTGGCATCGTTTGCCTTATAAATTGAAACAATAAATTCAATAATTAAATTTAATAACTTTTCTCCAATCGTATATCTGTATTCCCTTTGCATGTGTACTAAAAGACAAGAATAATACACCAAAAATTCATAAGCCTTTTTGTAAATATCTAAATGCATATATTGCGCCATGGTTATATCCTTTCTATTTATTTTCATCTTTCCATGGATAAATTAACCTTTCCTTTTAACTTTTTTTAATTTGTTTTGATATTCTATGTTATTTTTCAAAGTTAAAAGTTTTAAACTTACGTTTTTTAAAATATTCAATTTTTAAATTTTAAAAGTTTTAAAGTATTCAAGTTTTCATAATTTATCACCTCATTTCTAAATTTCGCGCCGAGAAAGGGTAGAAGGGTTAAAGGGTTGAACTATAAATTCGTGACACAGCGCACCGAATCGGCGTAAAGTCTATTCTGAATATTCTGACTCCAATAACCACTACTCAAGTAGTAATAGTACGAATTGGACCCACTGGTAGAACCACTCCACACCTTTCTCGGGTAACAAAGCCCATAGTACGACCCTGGGCAACTACTCGTATTGTAACACTGAGCTGAAGAGTAACCTGAATAGTAGTCGCAAAGTTGTAGACCATTAACGCCTTTACCTTTAGAATTATTTGCCCAATTAGACATTTCAGAAGTTGTAGCTAAACGCCAAGTATGTCCACCAGCATTAAAATTCTTACAAATATAATCAGCAGCATACCAATCACAAACTGTTCTTGTGCAACCAGAATAACCACCTCCATTTTTATTATCGCAATCATCTGCAGTTTTACCTTTCCAACAGCATAAATTGCTTGCACTTGGCGAGCAATTTGAGCCTGCATTAACCACATTCACTCCGCTAGGAATTGTAAGTGCTGTACTATCACCCATGTTTCTTCTTGTTACACACAAAGACCCAATTTGCATAAAATCTGTACCTGAACATGTAAAATCACTTTCGCATGCTGGATTACCGCTTGGGTTTGAACTTAATTTATACCCATCAGCACATTTTGTGCATTGTGTCATATTACATTCACTACAGCTTGAACCGAATTTTGAAGCACAATCAACAACACATTTTCCATCTTTTAAAATGTAGCCTGTATCACACGATAGACAAGTTGACCCATCGCAAGTTAAACACCCGTCACTAATTTTATCAGCGCAACTTTGAGGCATTTCACTAACACAGCGTACGGAAACTCCATATGAAAAATGCCA
>CALURR010000046.1 GCA_944323195.1 Candidatus Gastranaerophilales bacterium | reverse complement strand
AACTCGAAAACTCAAAAAAGAAAAAACACGTAGAGTTTATTAATAAAGTTATGAATAAAAAAGCTCTTAACCAGCTTTTATCTCAAGTTTATCTTGAATGGGGCGGTGCTAAAACAGCTGAGCTTGCAAATAACTTAAAAAACCTTGGTTATAAATATGCTACAAAATCAGGTACAACAATTTCAATCCATGACCTTGATGTACCTAAAGCAAAAAAAGAACTTCTTCAAGAAGCACAAGACGAGATTGCTCGTTCAACAAAAAGATATTTAAAAGGTGAAATCACTGAAGTTGAAAGATATACAAAAGTTATCGACACTTGGAGCGAAACAACAGCAAAACTAACAGAAAAAGTTGTTGAAAACTTCAATAGATTAAACCCTGTTTATATGATGGCATTCTCAGGAGCGAGAGGTAACTTATCACAAGTATCACAATTGGTTGGTATGCGCGGTTTGATGGCAGACGCACAAGGTCAAATCATCGACTTACCTATTAAATCAAACTTTAAAGAAGGTCTATCTTGTACAGAATACGTTATTTCTTCATACGGCGCAAGAAAAGGTCTGGTTGATACCGCTCTTAAAACAGCTGACTCAGGTTACTTAACAAGACGTCTTGTTGACGTAGCTCAAGATGTAATCATCAGAGAAGAAGACTGTCATACAGAAAAATATATCAACTTAACAGCTATCACTGATGGCGAAGATGTTATCGTTCCATTAGAAGATAGGTTATTAGGAAGAACAGTAGCTCAAGACATAGTTGACGCCGATGGCAACGTTTTAGTTACAAAAAATACAACTGTAGACAGAGATGACTTAGAAAAAATTAAAACTGTTGGCCTAAAAGAAGTAAAAGTTCGCTCAACTCTTACTTGCGAACTTGAATATGGTATTTGTCAAAAATGCTATGGCTGGTCAATGACTACTCAAAAACTTGTTGACATAGGCGAAGCAATTGGTATTATCGCCGCTCAATCAATCGGTGAACCCGGTACACAATTAACAATGAGAACATTCCACACAGGTGGTGTATTCAAGGGTTCAGGTGTAACTCGTCAAGCAAAAGCAACAATAGACGGTACGGTTAATACAGAAGTAAGAACTCGTGAACAAAGAACACGTCACGGCGATATTGTACAAATTGCAATAAAAGAAGCCGATGTTGAAATCAAAGGTAAATCTGAAAGCGAAAAAGTGCACATTCCAATGGGCGCAAAAGTTCTTGTTAAAAAAGGTGATGCAGTAAAAGCAGGTGACGCTATTGCTGAATTTGAACCAGCTTCAAAAGGTGATGGTTCTCGTTTAACAGAAAAAGCCCTTAAAGATATTACCTCAGATATTTCAGGTGAAGTTGTATTCCAAGACTTTGTAGCTGACGAAAGAAAAGACAGACAAGGTAACATCTCAAGAATTGCCAATAAACAAGGTATTGTTTGGGTATTAGGCGGAGATGTTTACGCTCTTCCATCCGGTTCTAAAGTTCTTGTAAAAGATGGTCAAAAAATTAAAAAAGGCGAAAAATTAGCCGAAACATTGATTATCTCAGAACATGGCGGCGAAGTAAGAGTTGGCGATAATCTTGAAATAGAAGAAGTAAATTTTGAAGGTAAAAAAATCAAGAAAATTGTTTCAGGTAAAGAACTTACAATTGTTATTGCTTCAATTCAAGCTTCAAATGCTATTTTTGAACAAACCAAAAAAGAACAATTATGGACAGTTCCGGAAACAAATGAAAAATATATCGTTAAATCACCTGTTTATACAACAGTTGAAAACGGCATGATAATCGCAGAACTTATTGATGACACATACAAAGTTGAATCATCAGGAGAAATAAGATACAACGGACTTGAAGTTGACGAAAACCAAGTTGTAATTAACCCAGGTCAATTGGTATTCATTCCTGAAGAAATTCATCAAATTTCAAAAGATTCATCTCTAAAATTAGTTGAATCAGGAACATACGTTGAAGCAGGCACTGAAGTTGTAAAAGATATTTACACACATATTGCCGGTATCGTTGAAATTAAAGAATTTAACGATATTATCCATGAAATTATTGTTCGCCCTGGCGAATTACATACACTTGATTCAATTAACGACTTAAAAGTTGGCGAAGGCGAAGTTATTAAAGCCGGAACTGTTGTTGCAGGAAAAATCAAAGCAAAAGTTGATTCTATTGTAACAATTGTTGAAAATGAATCAGACATAATGGAAATGGATGATTTGGATGAAGAATTAACAGACGACACAATGGATGAAGATGTTCTTGAAGGAAAGTCCGTTCAAATTTTAATTCGTCCAATTCAAACTTTCGACATCGAACAAAAAGAAGTTTCAATTAAATTTGATGCAACAGATGAAGCAATTGAGCTTGTACCAATCACACAAGTACAATTCAAAGATGGCGCAAGAGTTAGAAATCTTGATGGTGCAGTTTTAACAAGAACTTCATTAGTACTATCAATGTCAGGCTACATCTCACACTTAAAAGGTATGGTTGAACTTGACAAAAAAGGCGATCTAAAAATTGTTGTATTGGAAACTTTAATCGTAAGACGTGAACAAGAAGATTCATCACGTGGTCTTTCTTCAACTCAAACAGAACTACTGGTTGAAAACGGCCAAGTAATTAAACCAAAAACACCTGTTACAAAAACTCAAGTTTTAGCAGTTAACGATTCAATTGCTTCAATCAACTCAAAAGATTCCGAGCTAAGAAGATTGCTTCTTGTTTCTGATAACTATGAAGAACACGTTGCACTAACTTCTAAAGCAACAGTAAAAGAAGGCGATTATGTAACAATTGATCAACAAATATCTGAAAAAGATACAACACCATTCTCAGGTAAAGTTGTTAAAGTTGATTCTAAAGAAATAATCGTCAGAGTTGGTCGTCCACACTTAATCTCACCTGGGGCATTGCTTCAAGTAGATAACTCAGCTCTTATCTTAAGAGGCGATTTACTTGCAACATTAGTATTTGAAAGACAAAAAACAGGTGATATTGTTCAAGGTCTTCCTCGTGTTGAAGAACTTTTGGAAGCAAGAAAACCAAAAGATTCAGCAATTGCAGCTGAAGAAGATGGCGTTGCAGTAATCGAATATGAAGATGATATTCCAAGATTGTTTATTGAAAACGAAAACGGCAGAACAGAAATTAAATATCCTATTGAAGCAACCGTTATCGTTAACGACAAACAACCTATCAGAAAAGGTGACGCTCTAACATCAGGACCTATGAACCCACATGATGTTATCAGATTGAGAGGCGCAAATGCAGCTCAACAATACCTTGTAGATGAAGTACAAAGAGTATATCGTTCACAAGGTGTTGAAATTTCTGATAAACACGTTGAAGTTATTGTTCGTCAAATGATCAAGAAAGTTAAAGTAATTGATTCAGGAACAACAAAACTTCTACCTGGTGAACTGGTTGAATTAAAAGTAATTGAAGCACAAAATGCTGAAGCAAGGGCAAATAATGGCCAAGAAGCTACATATGAAGCTTTATTGCTTGGTATCACTAAAGCTTCTTTGAACACCGAATCATTTATCTCAGCTGCTTCATTCCAAGAAACAACAAGAATCTTGACAGAAGCTGCCGTTGAAGGCAAAAAAGATATGTTAAGAGGTCTTAAAGAAAACGTAATTATCGGTAGATTAATTCCAGCAGGTACCGGTTATTACCATCTTATTAACGCTTCAGAAGAAAAAGAAAAAGAAGCAATGAAAAGAGCAGCTCAAAAACATCAAGCAAGAAAACCTTCTGCAATACTTGAAGAAATCGAAGGAATGTTTGGTGTAGTTGATTCAGATATGCAATATTAATCTATTTGCAAATAGCAAAAAGTCTCTTGAAAAACCAAGAGGCTTTTTTTAATTTTATTTAATATATAATTTAAATATGATAACAAATTTAAAAGATATAGACAAAACAAAAATTTCAACAAATGCTTTTATCGAATATATAAAATTCAAGGAAGAAAATCCTGATTGCTTAATATTATTTCAGATTGGCGACTTTTTTGAAACAATTTGCGAAGATGCTTTATTATTTTCACAAACAACAGGGGTTAATCTGGGCAAAAGAAAAATAAAGAATTTAGGAGAAGTAATACAAGCAGGAATTCCAAAAGCAAACGTAAATAGCTATATCAAAAAACTACTTAATAACAATATAAAAATTTGTCTTTGCACCCAACATCGAAACGAAAACAACGAAATATACAGAATAATCGAGCGAAAATACACCCAAGGAACAATAATTGAAAACGAATTTTTAGATAGTTATGAAAACAATTTCATTCTTTCTATAATAAAAAGCGATTATTCTTTTCATATTGCTTACGCAGATGTTTCAACAGGACAATTCTACAAAACAACAGCCAATAAAGATGAAGCAATATTAGAAATTGAAAAAATTGAACCAAGCGAAATATTAATTCTTAACAAAGATAAAGATTGCTTTAGCGAAATTACACAAAAATATAATTTTACATATCTATCAGATGATTTCTATTTATTATCAGCAGAAAAAATCATTTTGGAATATTGCAAAAAAACACAAAAAAATTATCTTGTTGAACTGGATGAAATAACCGAATACCAAATCAATAAATATCTTTTAATGGATGAAATAACAAGAAGAAATCTTGAATTAAAAAGAACAAAATATAATTTCAAGAAAAAAGGCAGTTTATTGTGGTTTCTAAATTACACAAAAACTCCAATGGGCACAAGGCTTTTGAAAAAATATATAGACGAGCCCCTGTTGAATATTGAATTAATTGAAAATCGCCAAAATGCAATAGATGAGCTAATTTTAAATAAAGATAAATTTATAAATTTAGAGAAATTATTAGAAAACTTCTCTGATTTATCAAGAATTTGTGCTAAAATTTCTAATTCAACAATTAATCCAAAAGATTTATTTCAAATTGTTGAAAATGTATACTGTCTAAATGAAATAAATAAAATCAGCAAAACTCTCAACTCTCCTTTATTAAAATTAAACAAAGAAAGCTTATCCAAGGCGATAGACTTAGCTAATAAAATAAAATCAGCGCTAAGCGAAAATTCATCAACCGAAATAAAGCAAGGCGGCATTATAAACCCAAATTACAACTCTAATTTAGACTATCTTAGAGAGAAACAGGCAAAAATTAACAAAGACCTTGAAAAATACGAAACAAACGAAAAAAATAAATTAAAAATCAATAAACTAAAAATTTCATATTCAAAATTATTAGGCTATTACATAGAAATCCCAATATCAGCGCAAGCATTTTTAGATGATTCATATATTAAAAAACAAACTCTATCAAATTGCGCAAGATATACAACAATAGAATTAACAAAACTGGAGCAAGAAAAAAACAATCTCTCATACAAAATCAATGAATTTGAATATGAACTATACACAGAAATAAAAAAGATTGCTTCCAGTTTCGTTGAAACAATTAGACAGCTCTCAAGCGAAATTTCAAGAATAGATGTTTATTATTCTCTCGCTAAATGTGCAATTGAAAATAACCTAAAAAGACCAAAATTTAATCAAAAAAGCTTAACAGTAAAAGAAACATACCACCCAAGTTTAATTCAAACAAATGCCAATATAGTCAAAAACGATATTAATTTAGAAAACAAAGAAATGATTATTTTAACAGGCGCCAATATGAGTGGTAAATCAACATATTTAAAAACAACAGCCATAAATTGCCTATTGGCCCAAATGGGCTCATTTATACCATGTGAAAATGCAAATTTAACAATAATCGATAAAATATTTTTTAGGCAAAACTCTTCAGATGACATCATGAATTCAAATTCAAGCTTTATGGTAGAAATGAATGATTTAAAATTTATAATAGATTACGCAACAAAAAATTCACTTATATTGCTTGATGAGCCTGCCAAAAGCACCAATGCCAAAGAAGGCGGTGCAATCGCAAGAGCATTTTGTGAATATGAAATTGAAAAAATAAAAGCAAAGTCCATTATTGCAACTCATAATCTTGAATTAACCAAGCTTGAAAACCTATATCCAAGCCAAGTTAAAAATTATGTTATAGGAAATATTGATATTGAAAACGGAACTATAGACAGAAAAATTAAACGAGGAATCGTAAAAACAAGCCTTGCACTAAACACTGCAATTTTAGCAAACTTACCCGATGAAATTATTCTAAAAGCGAAAGAAATAATTAATTCTTAGCTTTTACTCTGCCATAAATGTCTTTATACCTTACAATATCATCTTCAGATAATTTATCACCTTTTTGAACTTCTATAATCTTTAATTCAGTATCATAAGGGTTTGCAACAGAATGAACCGCTTTTACAGGAATACTTATTGATGAACCTGCTTTCAACATAAAAACTTTATTATCTAAAGTCACCCTTGCAGTACCAGATAAAATCATCCAATGTTCAGAACGATGATTGTGAGACTGTAAACTTAATTGCCCTTTTTTGGATACACAAATCATTTTTGTTAAATATCCTTCACCTTGATTTAGAACAGTATAATAACCCCAAGGACGATATACGGTTGTATGAATTTTATGGGCATCATTTTTTTCTTCTTTTAGCTTATCGAAAATCTGTTTAACGTCTTGTGCATTATCTTTATTGCAAACTAAAATTGCATCTGATGTTTCAACAACAAATAAATCTTTTACGCCAATACCTGCAATCAGCCTATTTGATGAGAAAAATAAAGAATTATTGCAATCTTTTTCAATAATATCTCCTATTTTCACATTGCCATTTTCGTCTTTTTTGCTCAAGTCATAAACAGCACTCCAAGAGCCAAAATCATCCCATTTTGACTGCATTTCAACCATAGCAAGATTATCAGCTTTTTCTAAAATAGCATAATCAACCGAAATTGATGGGAATGTATCAAAAGTCATATATGGAATATCATCTTGATTTTTGAAATCAAATTTTTGAGTTATTTCATATATTTCTGGTGCATATTTTTTAAGCGTTTCCATAAACACACTAGCCTTAAAAACTAAAATTCCGCTATTCCAGAAATAATCTGAGTCTTTTAAAAATTCTTTTGCAGTTTCTAAATCAGGTTTTTCTTTAAAAGATTGAACCAAATAACCATCTTGCTCGTTTTTATCAATTTTAATATACCCAAAATCTGTAGAAGGCTTATTTGGCTTTACGCCAAGAGTTACAATATAACCTTTTTGAGCTAAATTTTTAGCTTGTTCAATAGTATCTCTAAATTCTTTATCATCTTTAATTAAATTATCAGATGGCGAAACCACAATCACATCATCACCCTTGCAATCAAGAATATATTTTGTTGCAATAGCTATAGCCGGAGCAGTATTTTTAAAAACTGGCTCGCCTAATACTCTAATATTCTTATTATATGCGCTTAATTGAACTCTTACATCATTAATATGTTTTGTACTGGTTATAGCAAAAATATTATCAATATCCATTAAGCCCATAAAACGTTCATAAGTTCTTTCAAGAAGGCTTTTAGAGGAAATTAATTTTAAAAGTTGTTTTGGATAAAGTTCACGAGATAAAGGCCAAAGTCTTGAACCGGAACCGCCAGCTAAAATAATTCCTTGCATAATAACACCTCTTACAAAATACTTATATGATATTATACAATATTTTTAAGCATGTACGCAAACTAGTTTTTTGATGTTAAATATTCTTCAAGTGAATTTTTCCAATCAGGAAGTTCATATGAACTATCCAATACGCAATACTTAGGACGTTTAGCAGGACGCGGAAAATCGCTTTTATCTATAACATTTACTTCAACATTTCTTTTTTTAATTTCAAAAATCTTTCTTGTAAAATCTGCCCAAGAAGCACTACCTGATGAAGTTATATGATAAATTCCATAAGGTTTATTTTCTTTAATAATTTCAACTATTTTTTTTGAAATTTCATCACAACTTGTAGGACAACCAACTTGATCATCAACAACAGAAATTTCTTTTCTAAAATTTGAAAAAGTTAACATAGCATCAACATAACCACCTGTGCCATATAGCCACGATGTTCTTAAAATATAGAACTTTTTAGTAGCTTTCATAATTTCTCGTTCACCGGCTAGTTTTGATTTACCATAAACATTAATAGGATTAGT
>CALURR010000045.1 GCA_944323195.1 Candidatus Gastranaerophilales bacterium | reverse complement strand
TCAGTGATTTCGATGTTACGTCCGTTAACGTGAATGTGCATAGTTTTCTCCGTTTCTAGCGCAGATAATCTCCATCTCGCATTTATATATTATACCCTATTTTTAGGTTTTTTTAAAGCAAAATTTTTAAATGTAAAAATTTTTTTATACTTAATTACATAACTTCATCTAATTTTGCAAATCTTGACTATATCTTGACTACATTTTAAAATAGATAATGCAATAAAGGGGTACGAAATATGAATAAAGAAATTTTTAACAACAAAATTAAATCTATGCAAAATTATATAATGTTTGAAATTAAGGCAAGACAAATTGAACTAACCCCAACTCTAAAAGCAAAAAATAGGGCACCAATAGCTCTTTCTATGGGTGCACCTATTGAAAGAGTTCCTGAATTTGCAATCAAAAAAGCAACAGAATATCTAAACATTGATTCAATGCACACTTATTCAACTCCAAAAGGAGAAATGAGATTTTTAGAAGCTGTTAAAAACAGAATGAAAGAAAGATTTAATGTTGAATTAAATGAAAAAACCGAAATTTGTTCCCTAATAGGCTCAAAAGAAGGTATAGCAAATTTAGTTCGAGCTATAGTTAACCCCACTGATGACGAAAAAAATCAAGATGTTATTTTCATTCCTCAACCGGGGTATGCTTCATACACTCAAATGATTAAAGCATCAGGCGCCAGAGCTTACGGCATAAAATTAACAAAAGAAAATAACTATACACCAAATCTGGAAGACGTTTTCAATCAATATACAAAAGAAGGAAACGATCCTAAAAAAGTTAAAGCAGTTATCATAAACTATCCAAACAACCCTCTTGGCTGCACTTGCGATTTAAATTATCTGCAACATTGCGTTGATTTTTGCAACAAACACAATTTAATTCTTATTTCAGATACAGCATATGCTGAAATGTATTATGACGAAAATTATAAACCCCACTCAGCCCTTGAATGCAAAGGAGCAATGGATTGTTGCATTGAACTATACAGTTTTTCAAAATCATATGCTATGACAGGATGGCGTCTTGGTTGGGCTTGCGGAAATTCAATTGCAATCACAATGTTATCAAGAACAAAATCCACTGTAGACACAGGAATTTTTAAAGTTCTTCAATACACAGGAGCAGACCTTTTAGAGAGTAAAGAAGGGCAAATTTATATTGATGAACAAAATGAAAAATTCAAAAATAAACTACAAAAATTTACAGATGGCTTAAAATCTTTAGGCTACAACATTGACATGCCCAAAACAACTTTTTATCTATGGCTTGAAATTCCTAAAAGATTTAAAGATTGCGTTGAATTTGCAAATGAAATGCTCGAAAAATCAGGAATTGTAATTGTCCCTGGGACTGCATTTGATGAAAATGCAACCAGACACGTAAGACTTTCAGTTGTAGCAGCTGATAAAGAGCTAGAAGAAGTTATTAACCGAATGAAAGAGGATGGCTTCTATTTTGAAGAAAAATAATATTGTAATTATCAACTACAACTCCGGTAATATCAAAAGCCTCGGCAATATGATTAATTATCTTGGTTATGATTATACAATCTCAAATTCAAAAGAAGAAATCCTAAGTGCCAATAAACTTCTTTTTCCCGGACAAGGACACTTTGAGCAAGCAATGAATAACCTTGAAAAATCAGGTTTAATTGGAACAATCAAAAAAGCTGTCGATAAAGGAATTGATTTTTTGGGAATTTGCCTTGGGCTTCAAATTCTTTTCGAAAAAAGCGAAGAAGCTCCAAATAAAAAAGGGCTTGGGATTGTTGAAGGTGAAGTTAAGAAGTTTGATATTGAAATATCAAAAAAAATCCCTCAAATCGGCTGGAATAAAATTAAAACAACTAAAAATAATTCCTATTTAGATGATGACTATTTTTATTTTGTAAATTCATATTATGTTAAACCAAAAAATAAAAATATAATCTCATCAACAGCTTACTATGGGGTTGAATTTTGTGCTTCAATTGAAAAAGATAATGTGTGTGCCGTTCAATTTCACCCAGAAAAAAGCTCTCAGGGCGGAATAAACTTTTTTAGAAAATGGATAGAGAATTAAAATGAAAAAAACTTTATTAGCATTATTTATTTTTATTAATATTTGCATCATTGCAAAAGCAGATGTTCTACCATACTATATAAATTCCCTAAGGAGATATGGAATAGGCTATACAAACGTTCAAAGTCCTTTAGTTATGCGCCAAACTCCGGATAAAAACGGCAAAATAATGGAAACAGTGAACTTTGATTTTAAAGGCAATGTTTCTTGTCTGGTTAATAAAAATAGATGTCCAATAGAAGAGGTATTTTCAGCATATAGCATAAACAATAAAATTGCTCTTATGACAACACTTGATGAAACAAAAGACTGGAGCTTGGCTTGCTTTAACCAAGGCGAAAATCCCGTTTGCGGCTGGGTTGAAGAAGGAGCTAATAAATTCTATAATTGGAGCGAATTTTTTGATATTTTTGGCAAAAAATACGGATTATACCTATATAAAGACCTTCAAAAAACAGACAGAATTTTATATGCAGCACCGGTTAAACAATCAAACACAACAGGCTCAATTGAACTACCAAGAAAAATTACTCCTTGGCTCGTTAGAGGAAATTGGGTATTAGTTAAAGTGTATGATTTCAACAATCAAATTAAAACAGGTTGGATTAATTTTAGAGGAGATAACGGCAAACTAAAACTTTTTGTTAAGTTCTAGTTTATATTAAAATACTTTTATGTTATTTTAGAAGTGTAATTTTAAAAGGAAATTTTATGACAACATTTTTTTATACATTACAAATAATTAGCGCAATATTTACAGTAATTTTAGTTTTGCTACATTCACCAAAAGGAGATGGGATTGCTTCAATCGGAGCAGCCAGCCAATTATTTTCATCTCAAAAGTCAACAGAAAAAGGCTTAAATAAAGTTACATACTTTTTCGTAGGAATATTTATTGTTTCAAGCTTCTTTTTAGGATTTATTTTAAAATAACTTAAATTTTTAATTTAAAATTTTAAATTAAAAGCTCTCAAATTGAGAGCTTTTAATTAATCAATAATTCCTTTTACCCAATTTTTAAAACGAGCCAAAATACCATCTTTCTGCTCAACACTTGTTCTTGAAGCCCTTGATGGATAATCATCAAACGAAGTAAATAACTTAGCACCAAGTCTGTTTATTTTATCTTTACTTGAAGTATATTCATATATCTTTTTAGTTATTTCAGCATCCAAGGCTCTCAAGGTTTTGAACTTTTCACTTGAAATTTCCGAAGGATTATTACACATTCTTTTAGTCAAGTTGCTCTTTATTCTAAATAAAAGCTCATCAAGTTCAAGTCCTTCAAGTTGTTCAAAAGAAACACTTTCTTTGCTTTTATCATCAACATTTTCTGCGCCAAAATCTAATAATAATTTTTTGAATTTATCAAAATCTCTTAAGGACATACAAACAGTTTTATTATCTTGCTGGTCTACAAAAAGCAATGAAGGAAAACCATTTTCTTCAAACAATCTTATTGCAGCTTCCGGCCTTATTATCAATGCATTAGTTCATTCTTTTGTTGATACATCCGTACAATCTTGTTCTGATGGCGATAAAAACAAATTAGCTTCTGTTCTTTCAAACACATCAGGTGTAGCATTTTCATCAAACAGTACATGATTAGAATTTAAATCAATTTTTCTTCCAAAAGATAAATTCTTAGCTGCATATACATTATTTAAACCAACTTGAGATATGTTCATTTTTCTTTCCTTTAACACAATCGCATTATCTAATAAACACCTGAAAGAAAAAAATTGCTAAATAAATAAAAAAATTAAAATTTTTTAAACATTTTTTTTATGCTGTTTATAAACTTACCTATGGGATTATTTTTTTGGTTTTCAACTTGCCCTTCTAAAAAAAGTATATCTTCTTGGAAAGGAGGATTAGGTTCATCAAAAACACTTTCATCAAAATCTTCAACATAAAACCCAAGTCCACGAGAATCTCCGCGGCGGAATACTTCGCCATCACCATATATCAATTCTTCAAATATTTCAGGTGCCATTGCCCTTAATCTTTCAGCTTTAGCCAATATTTTTGACATATCCAAGTCTTCATGTTTAGAACAAAAGCAATCGTCTTTCTGGTCATTATTGCAGCAATCAAATGTATCTTGTATTTTTTTATTACCGCCAAAGTGTACTTTTCTGTACAAACCAGAAGAATTCACACCTACAAAATTAACTTTCATATGCTTCCTTTTTGTCTAATTATACACTTATACACAGCTAAAACAAATTAATTACTATAAAAGTAATAAAAAATTTACAATTCTTAAATTGCAACAAAGCCTTCCTTGATAGCCTTAACTGCAGCAGAGACTCTATCTTGTACACAAAACTTTTGCAAAATTGAACAAACATGGGCTTTAGCTGTATGTGTTGAAACAAAAAGTTCTTTTGCAATTTCAGTATTAGATTTACCTTCAACCAACAATTTCAAAACCTCATTTTCTCTTGGA
>CALURR010000044.1 GCA_944323195.1 Candidatus Gastranaerophilales bacterium | reverse complement strand
TTTTATCTTCAGGTCTAGCCTGCGGGGGTATTTATATTGTTTTGACTGTTAAAATTTAAAATTCTTGATAGAGCTTTGCAAATTTGCTTTGCAAAGACAGGTTTGCTAATTGTGAAAGTCCCCTTGTCTGTTAGGGTAAAAAGCGTAAAATAAATGTCGATGGGGGGACTTGACTTTTAGCTGTAGGCGACTTTGGAGCCGTACAGATAAATGATGCTGTCAATTTGCTCTTCAGGGCAAATTGGTCAGTAAACCTTGGTGAAAGTCCCCATGCTCATTGGGGTTAAAAGTTGAAAACTATTGTCGATGGGGGGACTTGAACCCCCACAGATTTCTCCACACGCCCCTCAAACGTGCGCGTCTACCGTTCCGCCACATCGACAAACTTTTGTAAGTTTCTCTTAATTATATCTTAGATGATGTGGCGGAGCAACCGTTTTTTAAAAAACACTCTGGCTTACGCTTTTTTTCCGCCTGTGGGTATTTCGGCTCTGTTTGGCTAAAGTCGCCAAACAGCCTCAATTATCCTACGGCGGTCATCAACTGCTCTATCATTGAGGCTCAACGCCTCAATGATTATCGCTCTGGCTTACGCATTCAAGTTCACCCTGTGAACTATGACTTGTTTGCTCGGGGATGTTTACAAAATCTTTATTTGTATTTAATTTAATGCTGTAATACAATTACTAAATAAGCTAGATTTTTGGAGTTATTATGTGCGGAATAATTGGTTATATTGGTGATAGGAAAGCAAGTGAAGTCTTAATTTCGGGCTTATCACATCTTGAATATAGGGGCTATGATTCATCAGGAATTGCCCTGATGAGAGGTTCTGATGTCCAAATTTTTAAAGCCCAAGGTAAATTAGTTAATTTAATTGAAATTTTAAAAGATAAAGATGAAATTTGTAATAATGCTCATATTGGCATTGGGCATATTCGATGGGCAACTCACGGGCTTCCAACAACAATAAATGCTCATCCTCATACTTGTGATTGCAAGAGTCTAACCCTTGTTCATAACGGCATTATTGAAAATTATCAAGAATTAAAAGAAGAATTAACTGCCTTGGGCTGTCACTTCGTTTCTCAAACAGATACTGAAGTTGCAGCTCATTTAATTGCTCATGAATACGGCAAAACAAAAAATCTTTTAAAAGCAATGCAATCTGCAGTTAAGAAAATAAAAGGTGCTTTTGCATTTTGTGCAATCCATAAAAATGAACCTGATAAAATTGTTGTAGCAAAAAGAAATGCACCGCTTGTAATTGGTGTAGGACAAGATGAAAATTTTATTGCTTCTGATATTCCTGCGATAATTGAATACACCAAAAAAGCAATATATCTATCAGATGGTCAAGTTGGGGTTATTAAGAAAAATTCAATTGAAATTTATGATGAAAATGACCTGATAACTCAAAATAAAATTGAAAATCTTCCTTTTGAAGCAATAGCAATTTCTAAAATGGGTTATAAGCATTTTATGCTCAAAGAAATCCATGAACAGTCTGATGTTGTTAGAAATGTTTTAAGCGGTAAATTAATTTCCCATGATGATAAAATTAAATTAGAAGAATTTAAATTAACGCCTGAAAAAATTAAGAAAATTCAAAGAGTTCAAATTGTTGCTTGCGGAACAAGCCTGCATGCCGGTATGGTGGGTAAATATATCATTGAAAAATATGCAGGTATCCCAGTGGATGTTGAACCATCAAGCGAATATATATATCGAGAAACAATAGCTGATGAAAATACCCTTGTAATTGGTATTTCTCAATCAGGAGAAACAGCAGATACAATTACAGCAATAAAACAAGTTAAAGAAAAAAATTCCCATATAATAATTATCACAAATAGAGCTGATTCAACTATGGCTCGCTTAGCAGATAGCTTATTGCCTGTAAGTGCCGGTATTGAAGTTTCGGTTGCTGCAACAAAATCTTATATGGCGCAATTAATCAGCCTTTATATGCTTGCAATCTATCTGATGGAGCAAAAAGGAATTGAAAAATATAATGATGAAATCACTAAATTAAAACAAGAATTAATTGAGCTTCCAAATAAGATTGAAGCATTGCTAGAAAATACTGATGATATTAAGCAATTAGCTAAAAAATATTCAAGCTATAAAGATTTTATTTTTATAGCAAGAGGAATAAATTTCCCATCAGCGCTTGAAGGTGCGCTAAAACTAAAAGAAATAAGTTACATAAATGCAACCGGTTATGGCGCCGGTGAATTGAAACATGGCCCTATTGCAATGCTTGATGAAAATATGCCTGTATTGGCAATTTTAAATCGTGGTATTGTGTATGATAAAGTTTTATCTAATTGTGAAGAAGCTCGTGCTCGTCAAGCAAAATTAATTGGTGTTGCTGATTATATTGCTCAAAAAGATAAAGATTTATTTGATGATATAGTTATAATTCCATCAGTGTCTGATACTTTGAGTCCTGCATTAAATATAATTGTTTTACAATTATTAGCTTATTATATAGCTGAGTATCTTGGAAAAGATGTTGATCAACCAAGAAATTTAGCTAAATCGGTTACAGTTGAGTAAAATTAAAAAGCAATTTTTATTAAAGGCATGCCCAAGGCATGCCTTTTTATGTGTATTATTTACAATTATTTACAGCTTTACATTTTTTTATATACGCTTGCATCATGCTTCAATCATGGGTTTTACTTGGGTCAAAATACTAAAACCATGTCATAGCATGGCTCTTGGATAGTTCAAAGCCTTGAAATTCAAGCATGATAAGCGATACCATGATTGTTAAATGTCGTAATAATTGCCCAAAAATTGCTTGATAATTGAACATGAAAAGATATAATTATATTAAAGCCAAGGGGCAGTAAGGCAAAGGCCTGCTTCTCTGTTTGGAAACTAGATTTTTTGGGAGAGTTTATAAAGTGTTAAAAAGTAGAGATTTTGGCAGAGCAACTGCAGTGAGAAGATGGACACAAACTGCTATTGAATGCTATAAAAGAGGCTGTAATTGTGAAGGGTGTTTTTATACAGACTTTTTTAATAATTCAAGTCAAAAATGTCAGATGAAAGCATCTGTACTAGAATTAGTTAGAGTATTAGGAAAACCTGATATTGAATTGAAACAAGTTTTAATTGACGAATAATTTTAAATTATTCGTCAAATTTAAAACCATATGGAAAAATCTCTTCCAGTGACAATACAAGAATTTCGTTGTTTTTATCTTCTAAGATAATTTTGGTTTCTTTTTCGTTTTTTGCAAATTCACTTAACCATTGTCTGCAAGCGCCACATGGTAAACATCTTTTTTGTCTTGGTGAATATATTGCAATAGCTTCTATTTTAGATGTTTCTCCTTTTAATATTGCGCTTGACATTGCATTTCTTTCAGCACATAAAGTTAAGCCATAACTTGCATTTTCAACATTGCAACCTTGATATTTATTGCCGCTTTCATATAAAACACAAGCGCCAACAGGAAATTTAGAATATGGTGAATAAGATTTTTCGCTTGCTTTTTTTGCATCGTTTAAAAGTTCAGCGTATTTTGTAGTCATTTTAACCTCTTTTAAATATCAGCATTAGATATTATAACTCTAAAAGCCCTTAAACGTAAAGGGTGGTTGTTATTTTTTTATGATTTTGGGGAATTTAATATATGGATAGTAAGAGGTTATGAGTGAGTTATGTCCATAAACGCAATATCAAGCCTTTCTATATATGAATATTATTATCAAATCAACCGTAAGGAAGATGAGAAAAAAGAATCTCCTTTGGCTGACGAGATGAAGAAGTATGGCCTTACTCCAACTGATAACGAAGTAATTAATGCTGCTATGCTAAGACAAGCAAAAGCCCTTGAAGAATCAAAACAAGGCGCAAATGCTACTCAAGATATTCCCAATAGCGATAGACCTTGGGCAGATATTATGTATCAATTAAATATTCCATTTAATGATGATCCTAAAGATGATATTGATGATATTAAAAGAGAGCTTGCTTATCTTACAAATGGCTTGGACGATGAAGAACTTTCTAAAGAAATTGCAGATTTAGAAAGTTATATTGAAGATTTGTATATTGATTTTAAAAACAATTACTCAACAACCTTCGACGCATCAACAACATTATATTCTCAACTATCAAATATGGCTCTAATGAATAGAGCTACCGTATAATTCCCCTAAACGCAATTCTTTTAGATTATTTGCACCTGTATCAATAAAATTCCATTTTGGAGCTTTGATGTTTTTTAAAGGCATTTGTATGCTGTCTTCATAAGAAGGCAGCATTTGATTTTTGTGATATTTACGCCACAATTGTTTAAATGCTCCTAAATTAGCACCGTTTTCCACAACTTCAATTAGAAAATCAGCTAAAGACTCTTCATATCTTGATAAAATACTTTGAATTATATCCCATTCTATGCTTGGCGCTCTATAATTTACCCCTATTTTAGCCAAATTTTTCTTTAAATAATTAATTCTTTTTTCAAGTGTTTTTTTATCTGTTCTTTTTGTTGTTTCAAATGGTGTTTGCGCTTTTGGAATGAAAGTTGAAGTTGAAAGGGTTATTTCAAAAGGTTTTTTAGTTTTTTTAATTTGTGCTTTAATTTTTTTCATTAATTCAACTAAAATTTCAATATCTTCATCTTCTTCTGTTGGTAAGCCCGCCATAGCATACATTTTAAGCCCTTTTAAACCGCCAAGTTGTGCTGTTTCAACAGTCTTTAGAATTTGGTCTTCAGTTAAATCTTTTTTAATGTAATCTCTTAATCTTTGGCTTCCTGCTTCAAGTGCGATTGTGGCTGTTTTTTGATTACATTTTACAAGAGTTTTAATTAAATTTTCATCTGCTAAATCAGCTCTTAGAGATGAAATAGAGAGTTCTATTTCTCTTGTTTCGCATTTTTTAGCAATATAATTTATAATATCATCAAATCTGGGATGACCTGCAATATAGGCTCCTAAAAGAGCTAATTTGTTTGTATATTTTAATCCTAAATCAATAGCTTCAATAATTTTTTTATAAGGAGCAAATCTTGTTGGTAAATTTAGCCAGCTTGCAAGGCAAAAATTGCACATTTTAGGGCAGCCTCTTTCAAGTTCAATTACAAAAGTATCTTTAAAAAAGCTTTTATCAGATAAAATTTCAGTGTAAACCACTTCATCATCAAGATTATCTCTTACAATTTTTATTTTATCTTTTTTATATTTTGGAACATAAATCCCATCCAGTTCGCTTAATTGTGCTAAAATTTTATCTCTTGAAAGGTTATTTTTATTTTTTAATATATCAAAAGCCTTATTTAGAGCGCATTTTTCCCCTATTGAAATAAAATCAAAAAATTCTTCATAAGGAAGTGGATTAGACATCAAAACAGGACCGCCTCCAAAAATAATAGGGTCATTTTCTTTTCTTTGAGATGATTTTAGGGGAATTGAATACTTTTTTAACATTTTAATCATGTTCAAAATATCAATTTCAAAACTAATTGAAAGTCCAATGCAATCAACATTTTTTGGCTGGATTTGAGTTGTTTTTGAGTCTGAATAAATTCGCTCAACATATAAATCTTTATTTAAATCTAACATTTTAAAAATAGTTAAATATCCTAATGAAGCCATAGCAAAGCTCTCAATAGCCGGATACATCCACCAGACATTAATTTTTGGCTCTTTATGGTCTAATCTTTGATATAAAAATTTTTCCATTATTCTTTATTTATTCTATTTAGATATAGTTCATCTACCAAAACACAGATTACAGAAGCAATTGCCGGAGATAATATCACGCCCCAGAAGCCTAAAAATCTTGCTGCAATTAAAAGAGAAACTATTATTAATAACGGGTGCATGTTTAAAAGTTTTCCAAAAACAATTGGTCTTAATAGTTGATTTTGTGCCCATTGAGCAATCATGTAAATTGCAAAAGTTAATAACACATATAAAAATCCTTGGCTTACGCTTGTTATTAAACCAAGTCCAACAGCAATGGCAGGGCCAACAACAGGGATAATATCAAAAATACAAGTTATAAAACCAAGTAAAAATGCGTGGTGATTGTGGATTAATAGTAATCCTAAAGTAGTTAGCGCTCCCACAAAAACCATTGCTATACCTTGTGCAAAAACATAGTTACCAACTTTTGATGCAATATTTTCGAATATTTTAAGAGCGTGTTCTTTTTGGTTTTTAGGGAAAAACTCGATAAATTTATCTTTTAATCTTTTTTCATCATAAGAAAAATAGAAAACCATAATTGAAATAGCAAGTGTTGTGGTCAAAAAGTTCGCAATCCATTTACCTGCTAAAATAGAGTTTTCAATAATGCTTTGAGCTCCTTGAGCCAAGGGAGCTTTCAATGAATCAAAAGTTATAAAACTTGAGATTGACTTATTGAAAATTTTAATATTTAACAAATCATCAATATTATCAATCACATTTGGAAAATTGCTGATTAGAGCAGTTGCTTCTTTAACTGAAATTGAGATTAATGGAACTAAAATTAAAAAGCTTGCAAGAATTAAAGCCAATAAAACTAAGGTTACTGCCCAAACTCTTGGTATAAATTTTTCAAGTTTATTAATAACAGGGTTGATTGCGCAAGTTATTACAAAAGAAGCAAATAACATCATTAAAATATCCAGAGAGAAAATTGAAAGGGTTATTATTGCTAAGATAACTATAAAAACAACAACATTTTTAGGGGTTATAACTTTTGTATTTTCCATTTTTTCTCCGAATTTTAAGATTTACTTATTTATGGTATAATCTTTTAAGAAAATTAGCAAGTAGAAAGTAGTTTAGCCAAATGTCTAATCAAGGTTTTGTCAATCAAAATATTAAACCCTTAAATACAAAAAGAAACGAAAAAGGTAATTTGGAAATTTCAGGATGTGATGTTGTTGAATTAGCTAAAAAATACTCAACACCATTATATGTTATGGATGAAATAACTTTGATTAAGATGGCAGATGACTACAAAAAAGCATTTTCGAAATATGAAAATATTAAAATGACTTTTGCTTCAAAGGCATTGATGACTTCATCTATAGCTAAAATATTTCATAATCTTGGTTTTGGCTTTGATGTTGTTTCAATGGGGGAAATTTATACTCTTTTGAATGCCGGAATTGATTTATCGAAAGTGTCTTTTAATGGCAACAATAAATCAATTGAAGAAATTTCTTTTGCAATAGATAACAATATCGATCATTTTAGCGTAGATAATTTCTATGAACTTGAAATACTGAATTCTATAGCAAAAGAAAAAAATAAAATTCAAAAAATTCATTTAAGAATTACTCCAGGCATTGAATGTCATACCCATGAATATATTAAAACAGGGCAATCTGATTCAAAATTTGGTTTTGATTTAAACAAAATCGATAATGCAGTTGAATTAATTTTAAATAATTATAAAAATCTCAAGCTTGTTGGTTTACATGCTCATATCGGTTCACAAATCTTTGAAACAAGTGTATATTTTGATGAAGTTAAGATTTTGTTATCGGAAATTAAAAGAATAAAAGATAAATTTAATCTTGAATTAAATGAAATCAACCTTGGGGGCGGCTTAGGAGTTACTTATACAAAAGAAGATAACCCTCCAAGCGTCTACGAAATAGCTGATACCATAATTAATTCTATTGAAATTCATACAAAAGAATTTAATCTTAAAAAACCGGTTTTATATATTGAGCCTGGGCGCTCATTGGTTTGTAGCGCAGGTTTTAGCCTATACACCATAGGAAGTCAAAAAAATATTGAAGGAATAAAAAAATATATAGCAATTGATGGCGGAATGGCAGATAATCCTCGTCCATCAATGTATCAAGCCAAATATTTTGCTGAAATTGCAAATGCTAAAGAAAAGGATAATTTTGAAAAAGTAACTGTAGCAGGCAAATTCTGTGAATCAGGTGATATTTTAATTAAAGATATTGAATTAAATTCACCAAAATCAGGCGATATTTTGTGTGTTTATGATACAGGCGCATATTGCTATTCTATGTCATCAAATTATAATAATATTCTAAAACCGGCTATGGTTTTAATTAATAATGGGAAGTCTGATGTAATTGTTAAAAGGCAAACTTTAGAGCAATTAGTTCAAAATGATATTGTTTTAGAAAGATTGAAATAGAGGAATAAAATTGAATTTTACGGATTTAGATATTATATTAACCACGCAATTGCAACATTTTTTCCATGAAATGGATAAAGTGAGCCTTACAATTAATATATTTGAAATTTGTGTTTTGGCTTTTATTTTATATTATCTTTATCAAAGATTTATTAAAGGAAGTCAAAGTGAAAACCTTGTCAGAGGTTCTCTTGCGCTTGTTGTAATGTGGGGAATATCTGAAATATTAATTAGAATTAATCTTTATATTTTTGGAGTATTTTTAAAAACCCTTGTTTTAATTGTTTCTTTTGCTTTAATTGTAATATTTCAACCTGAATTAAGAAGATTTTTGGGCTATATTGGTCAAGGTAATCTTTTTGAAAAATTATTTATAAATAACTCTGATTTTGATAACACTAAAAAAACAGATGTTGCAAAAGAATTAATTGAAACAATAAAATATTTATCAAAATCAAAAACAGGCGGATTAATAGTTTTGCAAAAAGATGTCAATTCCATAGCTCAATCCGGAGTTGGCGTTAAAATTAATGCCGATATTTCTCAAGAGCTTTTGTTAACTATATTTTTCCCAAAAACTCCTTTGCATGATGGTGCTGTTATTATAAGAGAAGATAAAATCATTGCTGCAGGTGTATTGCTGCCTTTAACAGAAGATCCTAAATTGTCTTGGAGATATGGAACTCGTCATAGAGCTGCAATTGGGGTGTCAGAAGTTTATCCTGATTGCGCTTGTATTGTTGTGTCAGAAGAAACAGGCGATGTTTCCGTTGCTATTGATGGAATATTAAAAAAATATGACGATTTAGGAAAATTAAAATCAGATTTAATTAGAATACTTGGTTATAAACAAGAAGAAAAAAATACCCATGAAAAGAGTTTTATCAAATTTGATAATATTTTTGGAAAAAATCAATAATTGCCTAAAATAAATTATGTCTGAAAAATCTATACAATTAAGAAAAAAATTTGTTTTAAAAAAAAGAACAACAATAAAAACAGATTATAAAGTTGATTATGAAAACGAACTAAATCAAGCGCAATTAGAAGCCGTAAAAACTCAAAAAGGTGCAGTTTTAGTTGTAGCCGGAGCAGGAGTAGGTAAAACTAAAACTCTAACTTATAGATGTGCAAGATTAATTGAAGATGGGGTTGAGCCAAGTTCGATTTTACTTTTGACTTTTACCAAAAAAGCAGCTAAAGAAATGTTAAATAGGGCGACTTTGGTACTTGATGACAGATGTGAAAAAGTTTCAGGCGGAACTTTTCATAGTTTTTCTAATTTAGTTTTAAGAAAATATTCTAAACTCTTGGGCTTAAAAAATAATTTTACAATAATGGACCAAGCTGATGCTCAAGATGTTATTCAACATTGTCTAAATACGCTTTATCCTAAGAAAGAGAAAAGATTTCCTAAAAAATCAACAATATTGGAGATTTATTCAAAATCGGTTAACAAAAAAACGCCCGTTAAAGAAATAATTGAAAAAGAATATTATAATTTTATTGATGTTGAAGATAAAATCATTGAAATTCATAAAGCCTACGTTAAATATAAAAGGGAAAATTCAATTTTAGATTATGATGATTTGCTTTTATATTTAAAATTTTTGCTTGAAGATAATGAAAACATAAGAAAAAAACTATCTAATCAATATCAATATATCATGGTGGATGAATATCAAGACACAAATACTCTGCAAGCTGATATTATTAAACTCTTGGCTTCTGAGCACAATAATATAATGGCTGTTGGAGATGATGCGCAAAGCATTTATTCTTTTCGAGGGGCAAATTATCAAAATATTCTTGAATTTCCCGATATTTTTCCTAATTGTAAAATAATAAAGTTAGAACAAAATTATAGAAGCAGTAAAAATATTTTAAATCTGACAAATGCTATAATTTCAAAAGCCAAAAAAGGCTATAAAAAAGAACTTTTTTCAAACATAGAGGATTTTAAAAAGCCTGCTATAATTAAGGCGGTTAATTCTCAAATGGAGGCAGAATTTGTTTGTCAAAAAGTGCTTGAACTTTTAGATGAAGATATAGAATTAAGCGATATTTGTGTTTTGGTCAGAAATGCCAGAATGAGCTATAATCTTGAAATTGAACTAGCCAAATATAACATTCCTTATCAAAAATTTGGCGGTCCAAAATTCTTAGAAGCCGCACATATTAAAGATATTATTGCTCATTTAAGAATTATTTTAAATCCTGATGATACAATTAGTTTAAGTAGAATTTTGCTTCTTTTAAAAGGAATAGGTTCAAAAGCTGTTAGTGAAATTATTCCTTTAATGCAAGCAAAAAATTATAACCAAAAATTATTGCCAAGTAAATATTCAACTTCTCTAACGCCATTATTTAATTTGTTAACCAAGCAAGATGAAAATAGCTATAGTTTAGCCGAGCTTGTTCAAAATATAATTGAATATTATAGGCCGATTTTAAAAGAAAAATATGATGATTGGCAAAAAAGAGAAAAAGACCTTGAACATTTTTCATATTTAGCAACGCTTTATAAAAAATTAGACAGTTTTTTATCGGATTTAGCGCTTGAGCCTCCGGAAGCTTCTGTTGAGGGGATGTATAAAAGAAATATTAAAGATGATTGTTTGACAATTTCAACAATACATTCAGCTAAAGGGCTTGAGTGGAACAGTGTGTTTATAATTGGTGCGGTGGATGGAAGATTTCCAAGCGCATATTCCTTTAATTCTGAAGAAGAAATGGAGGAAGAATTAAGATTAATGTATGTTGCAACTACAAGAGCAAAATCTGATTTATTTATTAGCTATCCTGTTGATATGTATGATTATTCAACTCAAATGATTTTAACTAAACCATCAAGATTTTTAGATAATTTAGATGAAAATTTGCTTGAAGTTTGGGATATTGAAGAAGCTGAATAAGATTATTATGGTATAATTTTTCTATGGAAAATAAATATATTTCAATTGGCAAAATAACTAATTTTTTCGGCATTAAAGGCGAAGCAAAAGTAGGTTTTGATAATCTTAATCAAATTAAAAATGCTAAAGAGGTTTTTCTTTTGGACGATGACTCTAAAAGAAAATTGACAATTAAAGCTGTGCGTTTTCATAAAAATTTTGCTATAGTAAAGTTCAATGAAATTGATGATATTAACGATTTAATTCAATACAAGGGTCAGAGAATTTTTGTTTTAAAAGAAGAAGCAATTAAAAAGTTAGAAAAAAATGAATTTTTAATTTCTGATTTAGTTGGTTGCATTGTTTATGATGAAAATCAAGAAAAATTAGGTGAAGTTGTTGCTATTTCAACAAATTCATCACAAGATTTATTAAACATTAAAAATTTAATTGGTAAAATTTGTCTTGTGCCTTTTGTGGATGAATTTTTCCCAATTGTCGATATTGAAAATAAAAAGATGATAATGAAACCAATTGAAGGTTTGTTGGCATAATAAAAGCCACACTATATCTATCGACATTATATTTATAATTCTACGATTAAAAAATCTCCTAAATAAGTTGTTATACCCGCACTATCTGCCTTATGGCTGCTATGTTTCCATCCTGACCAGATTCGAGCGACATTGCGCCACAAAAACCTAAATTATCAACGATTTTTTAACTTTCAAATTACAAATATAGATGCCTCATGATATACTCTGCACCCGACATTGGCTTTCGGTCAAGGAGAAGCAACCCCCCGTGAAGTGTGGCATAAATATTTTAGCATAAAATTAAACTATGGCGCAAATTTAAAAATTAATATATAATAGACTTAGATTATAGGAGTGAATTATAAATGACAAAACAACCATCAGATACAGCACCTGTTGAAGTAGTTATTATAACCAAAGACCATGAAATTAAAGGAACGGTTTATGTATCTAAATTTACTAAATCTAACCGTGAATTAACAGAATTGTTGAATGATAAAGAAAGAAGATTTTTGGCTGTAACAAATGCTGAAATTGTTCTTCAAGGCGGTTCTACTCCTAAAAGATATGATTTTTTAGAAATTCATATTGATTCAATTATAATTATGCATCCTGCTTCTCAAACTTTATTTAAAGAAAGTTCAAAAGTTCAAGAAGATATTGCAAAATTCAGAGAATTAAGAAATAGATTATCTCAGACAAAACCTTTTTAATTTTTGTTTAAATTGAAATATTTTTAAATCAATTATTAATATGAATGTTTGTTTAAAATTTGACAAGATTTTAGCTGTTTGCTAGAATTTCAATTAAGCTGGGTGAAATTATAGAGGTTTTTGCCTAACTCATAATTTATTAATATCAAAACGGAAAAATATCATGACACAAAAAATAACCAAGAGAGCATTCTCTTTAATTGAGCTGCTCATTTCTCTTGTTATAATTTTCTGCATAACAAGCGCTTTTGTTCCATTGATTACTAAAAAATTTTCACTTAATGTTTTTGGAACCGGAGGGGGCGGATTTTCAAATATCACAACAGATTGTGCTGATAAATTTGGTGAAAATTGCACATTATGTACAGATAAATATTGTATAAGATGTCTTAATTTAACTTGCCTTGATGGTGAATATAAAGATACAAAAAGTTGTAGTTGTAAAAAATGCTCTGATACTTATGGACCTGATTGTACAAAATGTAATGATAAAAAATGTTTAACATGTCCTAATGGAGAGTATTTAGAAACAAGTAGTGAAACATGTAAAAGTTGCGCTGATAAATTTCCTGATTGTACAAGTTGTGATGAGAATAAGTGTTTAAGTTGTAAAGATGGATATGTTTTAGAAAATCCTACTTCATCTAATCCTTGTACCAGTTTTGAATGCGGCGGAGATGATTTTATACAGATTGGAAACCTTTGTATTACAAAGAAGAACATGGGTGATGGAGATAAATTAACTATACCTAGTGGGGTTAATGTAGTTAATACTGGTACAAATTGTTCACCTAGTGCTTCTAATTTCTGCTGTTGGAAAGGTACAACAGCAGGTAGGTGTGATAATACTAACGGCGGAGGTTACAGTGGTTGCACCAGAACCGTTTGCGATTGGTGGGCTGCTGATTATATTTGTAAGAATTTTAATGCTGGTGGACATACTTGGCGCTTAGCCACCAAAGATGAAATGTCTAATTGGGCAAATAACTCCAAAGGTAAAGGCGTTAACGGACTTCAGCTTTGCGACTACCGTTCAGGTTACTCTTCAGCTCAGTGTATCCATACGAATAGTTGCTCAGGGTCGGGCTATGATTGGTGCTACCCGTACTACGTGTGGAGTGGTACTGTTAATGGTTCTTCCTATGCTTACTTTTACTACTTGCATGGTGGTAGTTGGTATCAGCGTAACAACAATCGCACGAACACCTTTTCGGTGCGCTGTGTTTCATCCATGCCTCAAAGTTGTGCTGATAAGTTTAACGAAGGTTGTACAATTTGCGAAGGTTCTCAATGTCTTGAATGTTCATCAGGTTACATCTTAAAAGATGGAAAATGCGTTGTTGATTGCACTTCAAAATTTGGTTCAAGTTGTAGTGAGTGCAATATGACTAAATGCACAAAATGTGCTGATGGGTATCATATGGGAACTGCAACAGCTAATCCGGCATGTGAAAGTGATTTTACATGTTCTGGTAGCGATTTTATGCAAATTGGTAATCTTTGTATTACAAGAAGAAACATGGGTGATAGCAGCGCTTTAACTATTCCAAGTGGGGTTAAGGTTGTAAGCACCGGTCGAACTTGCAATGCTTCAAGTTCAAATAA
>CALURR010000043.1 GCA_944323195.1 Candidatus Gastranaerophilales bacterium | reverse complement strand
TTTTTGCCTAACTCCATCGGAGTAAGGCTCAGATTTCAAAGGTACGGTATCCGCTCTGTCCGCCGGACCTCAACGGTCCGCCGTCACGAGCTCCACACACCTATGCCTTCCTTGTTTTCGCTAAGTGAAGTCTCACTAAGCTCAAACTACGTCAGGTTTTGTTATTTTTTGTGTTTTGATATCTGGGGCTTATGCCCCATTTTTTTATGCAAAATAATTTTATATAAATAATAAAATTATAATTTATACTTTAAAAAAAATTATCCTAATATATAAAGAAAAATTCAAATTATAATTCAAATTTTAATAACAAAAATAACAAAATATATTTTTCACATGTTTTATAATAATAAAATAACAAGGAGAAATTATGATTTCCAAAATACAATTTGGCAGCACATATAAAATTAGCTCAAAAAACAATGGTTTTGAAAAACTATGGAAAGTGCAAAACTTTATGAGCAAAGAAAAAATAAATGACGTGCAAATTAGCGTTAACAACAGCAAAAACTCACCAAGCACAACTTGCACTATATTTGCTCAAGATAACTTTGACAATCAAATTGAAGCCTTTTTTGCAAACAACGGAATAATATACAAAAAACTCCCAACAAAGGCATTATTAGAGCCAAAAGCAATTACAGAAAGAATCGCGCAAGCACCAAAGAACAAAACTATTGCTTTTGTTAATGCCAGCAAATTAAGACAACTGCAGAAAAATCAGCAAAGCAATATTAGCCATTGCGAAAACGATTATAATGTATATTACAAAGAAAATACTAATAAAATGTTAAAAAGCGGGGACCCAATTACAGCAACATCAATGACAATTACAAGCAATACTTCTGATGGAGTTCAAGATTTAATAAAATATATAAGCAAATATGGCGCAAATAATTTAAACAAAAATCAAATATCCATAAACTTCAATCAAACAACAGACATGCCTGACCATTGCATATATTTTGCACTTCGAGATGTCGGTATGAAAAACATACCTGTTTATGTGGATTCTAGTACATATTCTATAGGTAAAGCATTGGAAATATTTAAATAATGTTTTATACTTATGTTGTTAAAAGATAAAAAGAAAGGCTGTAATTTTGATAAATAAAATAAATCTATGCAACTATCCAAAAATTAATCAAAGAAAAAACACAACTCAACTAGCATTTAAACAAAATATGCCTATGGATTCAGTCGAAATAAACGATAGTACAAGATATAATCAAGCATATTTAAATGCAAAAAAACAATTAATTTCAACGCTTAGACAAACAAATACAGAATGCGGAACGATAATAAATTCTAAGGGAAGAATAACAGATGATTTTACTGGCACAGCTAACAAATATTTATTTAACAATGCAGCTATAGAACCAAACTCAACCATTATAATAGGAAGAACAATAAATTTACCTTTATCTACAGAAGACATAGCACAGCTTTTAGCATCCGATGCTCATAGCATAGAAACAATAACAAAAGACGGTCAATATTCAAAATTAACAAAAAATGACAGTGATATTAAACTTAAAAACAAAGAAAAAACCGCAAAAGCACTTACACACCGATTATACAATAAAGCTGCTCAAGCAGCCGGAATAAGCTTAAAACCAACCAAATCAGAATTTTTAGAGCTTGCAAAAGACTATATATATAATTCAGAAGGAAAAGAGTTCAACAACAAATCATATGAAGAAATTCTAGAAGAACTTTCACATCAAGGTTTTAAGCCTTCAAATGACACCAGCCTTAACTACAGACAGCTAACCAAATTGTGTAAAGGCTATACTTTCTATGAAACCGAAACAAAATATAAAAGAATACTTCGCAAAGAAGACGAAATAAATACATTTTTAAATACTCCAAAAGGCTTTGAAGTAATACAGGATTTCATACAAGATATAGCAGAAAAATATGATTTAACATATGAAACCAATATGGTTCCATAGTTAAAATCCAAATAAACTTGATAAGAAATAAGCCGGTATATAAATGCCGGCTATATTTATAAAATAATAATTACCAAAGCTTATTTATGTGTGCTAAAAAAATATCATCAAATAAATAATGTTTTTTCATTAAATCGATAATTTCATTATCATCTTGTGTTTTAATTTCTTTTTTAGATAAAATCTCTAAAACATGTTTAACTTTTGCTTTTTCAATGTTGTAATGCTTGTTTTCATGCACGACAAGGATAAATTCTTTTGTCATTAATGCCTCTCTAGTATTGTGCATTTATACTTTATCATAAAATTTGAATTAGCAATCTTACCTAACCGGATAGTTTTTTAACTTTTTTTAAAAAAATAAATACTACCCACATGGGTAGTATTTATAAAATTTTTAAAAATATTTTTATTATTATTTATTGATATTATTTGCTTTTTCTTCTTTTTGTTTTTGCATTTCAACAATTTTTTTCTTCAATTTGCCGCTAAATGGAACCATTATAACAGGAACCAAGAAACGAACAACAAGAGTAAATATTGTTAAAGATTTAAATTTACTTAGCTGTTTTCCATAAGTTGCACTTAACTTATTAATAGACTCTTTTACCATTGTTTTATTTGTCAAATCGGTATTTGATAAAGATTTAACAATTTTTTCAGAATTCAATAAATCTGCCGATTTTTCTTTTAAGAAAGCAATTAGTTCTTCTTTGTTGCCTGATTGTTTTAAGTTTTCAGGTACACTTTGCGCTATCTCTTCTACAATGCTTCCGTATTTTAGTTTTGTTTTATCAATTAAACCATCAAGCATAGTATCAATTATAAATGCGCAAGTACTAGAAACAGCAGTTACCAATATAGAGTGAACATTTAAGCCAAGTTTTTGACTTGGTTCAATCTTATCTGATTTAAGTGTGTTGTATACCCAATATGAAGTTATTAATATTGACTCAAGGTCTGCCATTCTGGCAGAAGGTTTATTAAGAGCGCCAGGTAAAGATGATATAGCTTTTACAAAAGATTGACCTATTTTTGTCATTGAAAGTTTTTCAAGATTCAATGCTATACCATCAGTTACAACATTTTGCAAACTACCTTTAAATGAAATATTTTTACTATTATTTTGTTTAAATTTTACATTGTTATCTTTTGATTTATCGTTTTTTTGATCAGCATTATTTTTATTAGCTTTAGTTTTATCAAGACCTCTTTTTGCAAATAGAACCCCTACTACAGTTGGCAAGAGCAAACTTGAAACTTTAGCTTTTCCGATTGCAACAGGTGTACCTGCAATATTTTTCCAAACAGAATTGTAAGAATCTTTTAAATTTGAATCTGAAACAAGTTTTCTTGTGAAATTAAAATTATTCTGAAATATGTCTTTATGGGTCATATTAAAAGCATTTGCAATTGCAATCTTTTTCTCTTTGACTTCTTCTAATCCAGGAGTATATGTTGGCTTTTTAAAGAATTCAACAATACTATCGCTGATTTTTTTGAAACCGGATGAATTAGAAAAAGCTTCTTTTGCATTTTTAATTTTAGCAGGGAAACCTGTATGTTTTTTAATTATTGCATCCTCTGCAATTTCGGTTAACTTTGGATTATTTAAAGTAACATTTTTAATTTTTCTTGTTGTTTCATCTATCTTAATGAGTTTTAAATTATTGTTAACAACATCTACGGCTTTTTTGATTATTCCGCCTGAAATTGTAATCCCAAGGAAAAATCCTATAAACGCCTGCAAGAAATTCTTAGTTGCAATAATCTGTTTATCCTTATCTTCTGATCCAGGCATATTTAATACAATAAAAGGTTTTAACATGCCTGCAACAAAAAGCGAGAAAACAGCATTATATGCAGCCTCATTGTCGTATACAAAGCCCATTACGCTATTCAAAAATTTATTTTTAATAAATTTTTCAGACATTGAAACTGCAGACCCGCCAAAGCTAATCGCCTGTGCGGGTCTGTTTGTATTATAATTGTCGTTTATTTTTTTTCTGCGCTCGTCAAGTGTGACTGTATTAAAATCATTTTGCTTGTGCAAATATGCATAATCATGATGCATTTTGTTGTTTTTTCTTTGCGAATTTATAGTATTTAGTTTCATAGTACCTATACAAACCATGTAAATTTTTTAATTTGCCTTTTTATTTAAAATTTATTAATTTTTTTAAACATATCCTAAAAACCTATTGTTTACTTGATTTGAATACTCCTCAATTCTATCAACAATCATTTTTTCAAAATTAATTCCGAAAATATTATTTATTTCGTTTATAAAAAAGCATGGGCTTGTGATATTTATTTCAATAACCTTGCCGTCAATTACGTCTAAACCTGCCAAATACACACCATCGGAATTAAATTTATCTTTTACCTTTTGCTCAATCAATTTTTCGTCATGCGTTAACTGCGCAAATCGCAAAGTGTCTTTATTATGTTCATTAAATTTAAAATCATTGTTTGTTGCAACTTTACTAACACAATAATCGTAAATTTTGCCACATATATAAATCAATCTTTTATCTCCATCTTTAATTTTAGGAAGATATTCTTGAACCATGACTTGTGTTTTATAATTATTTGTTGCCGTAATTAAAATTGTATTAATATTTTTATCTTTATCATTTAAATAGAAAACGCCGGAACCAAAACAACGATTTAGAGGCTTAATTATAATTTCTCTTTTTTCGAAAAGAAAGTTTTTTATTGTTTTTTCATCGGCACTTACAATATTATCAGGAATTATATCTTGAAATTCATTAATATATAATTTCTCATTTTTATTTATTATAGCTTGCGGATTATTTAAAATTAAAGTTTTATCTTTATCTACACAAGATAATATATATCCTGCATTAATGTAATCGACATCAACAGGAGGATCGGGCCTAAAAAATATCATGTCAAAATCATTTAACATAATATCTGTTGTCTTTTTATCAAACTTAATATCATCGTCCAGTTTGAAAGTCTTATTTGCAATACAAAAGGGTATATTTCGCTTTTGATATAATCTATTTTTTAGGGTAATATAAACATTACAACATCTGTTTAAATATTCCCAAATTAACCAAAAATTAGTAACAAGCTTATTAAACTCAAAATATTTATATTCAAGGTCATCTATAACAAACAATATATTTTTCATATTTAGATTATAACAAATAATTATTTTAGTGTATAATATTCATATGAAAAATTGTCCTTTTAAAAATACAACGTGCAATTCTGAATGTGCACTTTTTATTAAAACAAATGAACTAAACGAAATGGTAGCAAATCGTTTAAAATCAATTGGGGTTATCGATTGCAATTGTGATGGAATTTGTTCACTTAAAAACATGGCACTAGCACAAAGCAGATTTATTTTTGAAAATACAAAAGTATTTAATTAATTTTGGAGAATAAAATTGTTTAGAGATAATATTGTTTCGGAGTTAAAAGAAAAAATAAGTGCCAATCCATCAAACATAGAAAACTATATCAATCTTGCAAACTATTACATAGGAAGCGGTGATTTAAACAATGCAGCACTTATTTATAAACAAATATTAGAAATTAAACCCAATAATTTTCAAGCATTAATTAATCTAGGCAGCATATATTTTTACAAGAAGTCTTATCTTGATGCAATAAATTGTTACAAAAAATCCTTAAGTATAGAGCCTAACAACTATGTTACATATTTTAATTTAGGCAATGTGTATGCTGAAATTGAAAATTTTGAATTAGCTCTTTCAAATTATCAAAAAGCTTTAGAACTAAACCCAAACAAACCCGACATTTATGCTGCTTTAGGGTATTTATATCAAGATGTTGACAATTTAGAAGAAGCAAAAAAATATTATCTAAAAGCAATTGAAATAGACAACACAAATGGTGAAAATTATATAAACATAGCAAACATTGAACAAAAAATGGGCAAAACCCAAGATGCGCTTTTATATTACGAAAAAGCATACAACTTAAACAATAAAGACATAAAAGCCGTTATTTGTCTTGCGAACACTTTTGCAACCTTAAAAAATTTCATCAGTGCACAAGAATACTTTGAAAAAGCAATAAATATAGACGAAAATTATTATCCTGCTTGGGTATGCAGAGCAATAGCATATTGCGATAACAATAATCAAACGCAAGCAATTGAATCACTTAAACAAGCAATAGAAATAGACCCAAACAAGCCTAATGCATACATTTTACTTGCAAATATACTTGTCGACGAAAAAAGATACGAAGAAGCATTAATAATATATAAAACAGTACAAAAATTAATGCCCGATAATCCAAAAATTTCAGCTTTTATAGCAAACACATACATTATGCTTGATAATTACACGCAAGCAATTAAATACTACAAGCGCGCTATGAAACAAGCACCAAAAGACAACGAAATTAAACTTATCTATATAGAAATGGCAGATCAATATATTAAAAACAAAATGAAAGGCATATATGAATAACACAATAATCGATAGAATAGTTTCGGTTTTATCATATTATACTTTTGGAATTTTTAGCATAATATGGATTATTTTTGCTAATGTTACAAAAAGAAGAATAAGTTCATACTTATCTTTTAATCTATACCAAGCAATATTTGTATCTGTATTTTTAGCAGTAATTTCTCTAATATATAGCATTGCAATAAATTTCATAAGCGTGATACCCTTTATAGGTAATTTAGCAAAGTCTTTTGACTTATTTTTCAATCAAACACCGCTATACTTTACTTTTAGTATTTCGGGCTTATTGGTAACAATTTTAACTACATATTTAGCTATAATGTCCCTGCTGGGCAAAAAACCATATCTACCAGTTGTTTCAGATATAATAACTTCTAATTTCGGGGGCTAAAATGTTAAAATTTACCTTAATTGCCTTAAACCTCTTAACTTATATTTCATACGGAGCATCAGAGCTTTATGCTGAAAACGAGGAAATAAAACAAGCTCTAAACAACAACATGTATGAACCAAATTATTTTAGTCTGTTTTTTGGTTTATTTGTCGTAATTGGGTTAGTTTATTTAACGAGCTACATATATCAAAAACTAATAAAAGTTAAAGTTACACCACAAGAAACAAATCCATACAATATTGAAATACTTTCAACAACTTCATTGGGACAAAATAAGTCTTTACATGTTGTTAAAACCAATGGAAAATATTGTCTAATTGGAGCAACTCAAAACAACATAACTTTTCTTAAAGATATAGAAGATTCAGGGATAATTAATGAGCAAAACTGTCAAGATTAAAAATATAACCGTAGGCGATAATAAGCCATGTTTTATTGTTGCTGAAATTGGAATAAACCATAATGGCGATATAGAAATAGCAAAAAAATTAATCAATGTTGCACATTTTTGCGGTTGCAATGCCGTTAAATTTCAAAAAAGAACAGTTGATAAAGTATACACGCAAGAAGAATTAAAAATGCCAAGACAAAGTATTTTTGGCTCAACAAATGGAGATTTAAAACGAGGACTTGAATTTGGCTACAAAGAATATAAAGAAATAGACAAATACTGTAAAAGCATAGGAATGCTATGGTTTGCTTCTTGTTGGGATATAGAAAGTGTTGATTTTATAGAACAATTCGATATATGCGCACACAAAATTTCATCCGCCTGTTTAACTGACACAGAGTTATTAAAAAAGGTAAAAAACACTCAAAAACCAATATTACTTTCAACAGGTATGTCAACGCTGGAAGAAATTGATAAAGCTGTTGAAATCTTAGGAAATGATAATTTAATTTTATATCACTGTACGTCGACATATCCAACAGAAAACAAAGAAATTAATTTAAGCCTAATTCCAAAATTAAAAGAAAGATACAACTGCCCTGTTGGTTTTTCAGGACACGAAAGAGGAATTTTTCCATCAAGTGCAGCAGTAGTCATGGGGGCGTGCTCTGTTGAAAGACACATTACACTAGATAGAACAATGTGGGGTTCTGATCAAGCTGCCAGTCTTGAACCTGAAGGACTAAGAAAAATGGTTAGGGATATAAGAAATGTTCCTGATATATTAGGAAATGGAATTAAGATTGTTTATGAAAGCGAAATACCTATAAGACAAAAACTTAGGAGAAAATAATGTTAAAACTGTCCAAAAATATCAAAATGGTAATTAGCGATTTTGATGGCGTCTTTACAGATGGCTCAGTTTATATTTCAGAAAAAAACGAAGTACAAAAGAAACTAAACTTTAAAGATATAATGGGCGTTTCAATGCTTTTAAAATCCGGAATTAATTTTGGCATAATATCGGGAGAAAAAAGCAACATATTAAACTACTTTAAGGAAAAATTTAACATAGAAGAAATCCATGGGGGCATTAGACAAAAAGGAATTGTACTAAACGAAATAATGCAAAAATACAACCTTTTGCCTTCAGAGGTGTTATATATTGGCGACGATATTAATGATATACCTGCAATGGAACTCGTAGATTACAGAATAGCACCAAAAAACTTAAATCCTATATTAACAGTCAAAGTTAATAACTTACAAGTTACACAAAACTACGGCGGAAATGGGGCAATCAGGGAAATTGCAGATATTTTAACAGGACTATAATGAATATATTTTTAAATTTCATAAGATACATAAATAACTTATTTAGCTCGGTTGAAACTTTCAACAAACATATAAATCAATACAAACTAATAACTAAAGAACCGGCATTGCCCTCATACGCATATATCAATTGGGGTTTATTTCTTATAAATAATGGAAAAAAAGATAAAGGCATTGAAAAATTAAAACAAAGTGCTATTATGAACAACACAAACCCTGAGGCATACATAAATTTAGGAATTGCTTATGCGCAGGATGAAAAATTTGCACTAGCATTAAAAAATTTCAAAAAAGCAATAAAACTAGATCCCGCAAATGGTCGCGCATGGGGATACTTAGCAGGCGCATATAGCGAACTCAACGAAAACACTCTTGCAAAATCAGCGTTTGAAAAATCTCTGGATTTAGACAGAACAAACCCATCAACATATTTAAACTATGGGATTTTCTGTATCAAAAATAATCAAAAAGAAAATGCTAAAATATTACTTCAAAAAGCATATCTGTTGGATCCAACATCAATCCAACCAATTATGATGTGGAGTATGATTTTAATTGAACAAAAAGAATATAAAGCAGCTCTTTTAAAATTAAAAAAAGTACTCTTGATAGAACCTTTCAATACAGATGCACTGCATCTATGCGGGCTTTGCTCTCTTAAATTATCTTTATTTCAAGACTGTATAGAGTATTGCAAAAAAAGTTCATCAATAAACCCTAACAAAAAAGAGAATTATATTTTAATTTGCGAAAGTTATTTAAATTTAAACGATGAAAAAAATTGTTTAAATTCATTTGAAAAATTTGAGAAATACAGTCTCGAAGATTGGAAATATTACAACTCTTGGGGTGTAGCTTTATCTCATTTCAACAAGTTTGAAGAATCATTATCAAAATTCAATAAATCTATAGAATTAAAAGAAGATGAATATATAACACATAATGCACTATCGTACTCCCTTATTAAACTAAACAAATACGAAGAAGCAAAAAATGAAATTAAAAAAGTAATGGAACTAAGACCGGAATTTGCATATGCACACTTTAATCTGGCTCAAATTTTCATGAAAGAAGAACATTATCAAAACGCAATCGACTGCTACAAAAAAGCCCTATCATTAGATGCAAATCTTAAAAAATCTTATTTTAATATTGCAGGAGCATATCACAAACTTAATGATAATAAAAACGCTATTAAATATTGGAAAAAAACTCTGGATTACGATAAAAACAATATAGATGCATATTTAAATCTGGCCATGATATGCTACGATGATGAAAAAGATAGCAAAAATTCAATCAGATACATAAGAAGTGCATATGAACTGGACAAAAAAAATGCCGATATAGTCTTTAAATATGGTCTTATTCTTATGAAAGCAAATGAGCTATATAGAGCCGAAGAAAAACTGCAAGACTCAATTAAATTGGATGAAAATCATCAATCTGCAAAAATAGCATTAGCAGAATGCAATTTAAAGCTAAACAAACCACAAAAAGCACTTGAAATATTAAATTCGTGTCAAGACGAAAAAAAAGAAAGCGAAGACTACTTAATTATCAAAGCAATGACCCTGCTTGAATTATACAAAAATGACAAACACAACGAAGAATTAAAAAACACAATTTTACAAATTTGTGATAAAATACAAACAAACTTTAATCAGGCAAATATAGTTGAAGAAATCAAAAACTATATGACAAATAATGACTATTAAGAGGTAACAATGGGGCTAATAGTACAGAAATTCGGCGGAACATCAGTTGCAGATAGTGAAAAAATAAAGAATGTAGCAAAAGCGGTAATAAAAGAAAAATTAAACGGCAATAAAGTTGTTACAGTAGTTTCAGCTATGGGTCATACTACAGATGGCCTTGTTAAGCTTGCAAACGAAATTACATCTACCCCATCACCAAGAGAAATGGATATGCTTTTATCTACGGGCGAACAAATTTCAATGTCGCTATTAGCTATGGCAATAAACGAGCTGGGATACAAAGCAATAAGTCTAACGGGATTGCAAGCAGGAATTAAAACAGAAAACTGCCATATGTGTGCAAGAATTTTAGATATAGACACAGCAAAAATAGAAAAATGTTTAAACGAGGATTACATTGTAATTGTAGCAGGTTTTCAAGGCGTATGCACAGATAACGAAATCACCACACTGGGAAGAGGGGGATCCGATACAACAGCTGTAGCTCTTGCATGTGCACTTAAAGCACAAAGATGTGATATTTATTCCGATGTTGAAGGTGTATACACTGCTGATCCTAGAGTTGTTAAAACAGCTAAAAAATTAAAAGAAATATCATACGAAGAAATGCTTGAATTGGCAAGAGTCGGAGCAAACGTGCTACACCCAAGATCAGTTGAAACAGCAAAACTACACAACATGCCAATGAGAGTAAGAAGCTCTTTTAAACTTGACGATTTAGGAACTTTAATTATAGGAGTTGATGACATGGAATTAAATAAACCTGTTACAGGACTAGCATGCGATACTTCGCAAATCAGAATTGTAATTTGCGATATAATAGATGAGCCAGGTAATGCCGCCAAATTATTTAACTTATTGGCAGACGAAAATTTAAGCGTTGATATGATTATTCAATCCTATGCAAGACATCAAAAAAATACCAACGACATAGCATTTACAATAGCAAAAAGCGATATAGATAAATTTAATAAAATTAAAGATAAAATAAACAGCATATTATCTGCCTCAAATATATTCATAGACGAAGATATAGTTAAGGTTTCAATCGTAGGTGCAGGCATGATAGACAGACCTGGTATAGCAGCAACGATGTTTGATACTTTAGCAAAAGAAAATATCAACATCAAAATGATTTCTACAAGCGAAATCAAAATCAGTTGTCTTGTTGCAAAAAAATACTCAAATCAAGCAGCACTTGCGCTTTGTAAAGTATTTGAGCTAGATGGCGCAAGCATAGCTGATGTTAAGGGTGATCTACCTGTTTTATAATAAAATGATTGAAACAATAAAAAAATTTTTAAATAAATATAATATAAATAACAAAAGCGTAGTTATAGGTTTTTCTTCAGGACCCGATAGTTGCGCTTTAGCTTTTTTGATTTCTAAATTAAAAAAAGAATATAATCTTGAAATAATTTTAGCCTATTTTAACCATGGATGGAGAAAAGAAGCAAAAGAAGAAGAACAATATACAATTGATTTTGCAAACCAAATTGGAGCAAAATATTATATAGAAAAAGCTCCTGAAAATATAAAAAAAAATGAAGAAACAGCAAGAGAATTGCGCTATATTTTCTTAGAAAAATGCGCAAAAAATTATAATACTGATGTTGTTTTATTGGGTCATAATAAAAATGACAATATTGAAACTTTAATTTATAGAATAGCAAAAGGAACATCAATCAAGGGCTTAACTTCAATCCCTGAAAAAAGAGAAATATATTACAGACCATTATTAAATATTGAAAAAAAAGACATTCTTGAATTATTAAAAAAGAATAATATTTGCTACAAAATAGATATTTCAAACGAAGATATTAAATACAAAAGAAATTTAATCAGAAAAAACATCATGCCCCAATTAGCATGCATTAATGAAAATTATCTAAATGCAATTGAAAATCTTATAAAAAACGCTATTAATACAAAATTCATTTTAGATGAGCTAATTAAAAATATTGAAAAAAAAATTATAAAAAACAACAGAATAAAACTTGATGATTTTTTAGAATTAAATCAACCAACAAGACTTGAAATACTCAATAATTATCTAAAAGAATATTTAAAATATAGAAATTCAAAAAATCTACATAAGTTTGATGACTTTATTTTAAATGCTTCAAAAAATAAAATTTCTCTAAATAAAAATTGTTTTCTAATAAAAAAAGCAAATACAATATACATTGAGCAAAAAACACAAAAAAATGAAACCATTATTGAAATTACTTCAACAGGCAAATTTTATTTTGAAGATGGCATATTAACAATTGAAAAAATCAAAAAAACCGATAAAATATATCCAAATTCAAAAGAAAATGTATGTTATTTAAATTTTTCATTTCCATTGCAATTAAGACACAGGAAAAATGGTGATAAATTTTGCCCATATGGCTTAAAAAGTGATAGAATGAAGTTAAAAGATTATTTTATAAACGAAAAAATAGAACAAAACCAAAAAGATAAAATTATATTACTCGCCAAAGAAAATGAAATTTGCTGGATTATAGGCTACAAAATAAGCGAAAAATATAAACAGAATAATTCTGATTGTTATAAATTAATTTGGAGTAAAATTAATGGATAAAAAAATAAAAGATTTAAAAATACTCATTGATTCAAAATCACTAAATGCAAGAATTAAAGAATTGGCAGACGAAATTAATGCAAAATATGATACAAGCGAACCACTAACAATTATTTGCGTTTTAAGAGGAGCAGTAATGTTTTTTGTTGAATTATCCAAACATCTTAAAATGCCAATCAAAATGGAGTTTGTTTCACTATCCAGCTATGGAGATAATTTTAAATCATCAGGAAAAGTGAAATCTTTTAATTTGTCACTTCCACCATTAAAAGATGAAAACGTTTTAATTGTTGAAGATATAATAGATACCGGTTTAACTTTAGATTTTTTAATGAAATTTGTAAAAATAAATTGCAAAGCAAAAGATGTAAAATTAGCTGTTTTATTTGACAAAAAATGTGCAAGAAAATTTGATATTGAGCCTGATTTTATAGCATATGAAGTTGATGACAAATTTATAGTCGGTTTTGGCTTGGATTATTGCGGTTTCTATAGAAATCTTGATTATATTGGATATTTTGAATAATTCAACTTACAAAAAGAAAATTGAACAAATCCAAACGGCTGCAATTAAACCCGTTATATCAGCTAAAATTCCGGCCAAGAGAGCATGTCTGAATTTTTTAATACCAACAGAACCAAAATAAACGCTTGCAACATAAAAAGTTGTCTCACTACTTCCTGTTATCACAGCTGCAAGCTTTGTTGCATATGAGTTTACTCCGGTTTGATTAATAATATCAGCCAAAACACCCAATGTAGCTGAACCTGATAAAGAACGAGTAAGCATTATGATTGTAGTTTCAGTTGGAATTTTAAAATAATCAAATAAAGGTTTAATAAAATTTTCAATAATTTCTATGGCACCACTTGCCCTGAATAAAGCAGTGCAAACCATTATTGCAATTAAATAAGGAATTATTTTTATTGCAATTTTAAAACCCTCGCCAGCACCATCAACAAAAACTTCGTATGCGGGTGTTTTTTTGTATAGCGCATGCAACAATATAAAAACTATAATTATAGGCAAAATCCATAATGATAAGGTATTTAAAAATTTAATCATCTATAAAACCTCTCCAAGATTTTTGCAAAAAACAAAGCAGACAAAAAGGCAATCGAGGTAACTATTAATGTTGGGAGAATTATCTGGGTTGGGTTTTCCATACCGTTAGCACTCAATATTGCAATTACAACAGCAGGAACAATTTGAAATCCGGCAGTATTAATAGCTAAAAAAGTACACATTGAATTTGTTGCAACTTCGCTATCTTTATTTTGACTTTGCAAATTTTCCATAGCTTTAATACCAAAAGGAGTTGCAGCATTAGATAGCCCAAGAGCATTTGCACTAATATTTAATGCAATATTACTTTGAGCCTCTTTGTTGTACTTAATATCAGGAAAAATCAGCAAAAGAGGTTTCTGAATTAATTTTGACAACAAATCCATTAAACCTGACTTTTGAGCTATTTTTACAATTCCAAGCCAAAAGCCCATTATTCCAATTAAACCAAAAGAAATCTCAACTGCTTTCTGGCTTGCTTTAAGCATTTCATCAATTGCAACATCAAGCCTATGGTTTATTGCAGCACACAAAAAAGATACAACTATTAAAAATATAAATATATAATTCATTTATTTTTCATACTTTGAAGCAAAATATTCTTCACCGTTTGGTGTTATGGTGTATTTTCTTTTATCTTCAACTTCAACTGTTTTTATATATCCTAATTCAATTAATCTTCCAACTATAGACATATCTACAATTTCGCCTGTTGCATTATATAAAATAGAATTAATTGATTTCATTGAAAAACAATCTTGTTTTAAGATGTTTTTTATATAATAAGAGCAAATTAAAAATTCGTCAATTAATTCTGAATAACTATAATTTTCCAAATAAGTTTTAAAATCAATATTGTCATCTGAACCAAAAGTCAAAGCAGAATTATTATTTTGTTCATTTTGACTATCAATTTTATTATTTACATTTTTTGACTGCTCCAAATATTCCTTATAAGAAGGTACCGGATTTATATTCATGATTTCTTCTATATCGCTTGGATGTTGTATTTCATGTTGTGTATTTTGTTCGTCAAGTGTAATATCACTATCAGAAAAAATATCATCCAGCTTTGCTTGATTTAAATTTTCCGTCTTTAAATCTTCTTGTTTATCTAATTCATTTTGATTATTTTTTTCAACTTCGTTCATTGTAGCTGATAAAACATCTGCAGAATTTAATTCTTGCGTCTTTTCACTGACAATTAAATCCTTACTAACGTCAATAGCGCCGTTTTTATCAAAAACCAATTCTTCATCAACAGGCAACTCTTCTTTTTTATTTTTGCCAATTTTTTCAAATAAATCATCACTAAATTCGCTGCTATTTGAAATATCAATCGACTTTATCTCTTGTTCAACTTTTGCAATCAAATCATCAACTTCATTATCATTGCTTGGACTATCTTGCTCATTTGAAATTGTTATTTCAGGATATAAAGAATTTGAATTTAAAGATTTTTTGCTATCAACTGTTTCTGAAGAATAAAAATCAGACCCATCATCATTTTTTAATTCCGATGGCAATTCGCTTGCATCTGGTTTTATCTCAGTTTCAGCAAGAGTATTTTTTTCTGTATCAAGATTAATTCTCTCAAATTCATCAATATTATTTGTAGTTCTAAAAGATTTCTCATTATTATCTGAAATATTTTCTTTATTTGAAGTAAACAGAGCATCTATTGCTTTAGTGTTTTGAATATATTTTTCTTCTTTTATTAAATCAACGCAAGGAACTTTATCTAAACTGTCTCCATCAAAACAAGGGGTTGCAACAGCAGCTTCAACAACAGGAGCCTGATATTCTTCATCTTCGTTGTCATCTATTATTTTTTCTTCGCTAATATTATCTTGTATCTGTTCAAGATTAGCATCTTCGTTAAGCAATTCATCTTTTTGACAATTGCCACTTTGAGATTTAACATCAATCTGCTTAAAATCTTCAATCGACTTTATATCAGAATCAACAATCTCAACCTCTTTCATCTGGGCTTTAAATTCTTCACTTGCACCAAACATAGAAGCAAAATATTTATCCATTTCGCTCTCTATAATTAATTTATTGGAAGAATCAAGGCTAAATTCACACCCATCACATTTAATTTTTATATTGTAATACACTAGCTAATCCTAATCCTGTTGAATGTGTTTTTTAAGAATTTCTTCTCTCCATTTTTCTAATTGCTGCTCTACAAAATCCGCGTCATCAGAGGAAAATTCTATCTCTAATTCACCTTTTTTCATCTTAAAAACGTATTGAGGCATAATAAACTCCTAATAATTCTAATTGTATTATAATCCAAAAGTATTATTTTAATCTTGTTTTTTGCACCATTGTTAAAAAAATATACAAAATTGTAAATTAGCATGGAAAAATTTGATTTTGAACTAAAAATTGTTAAATTATTAGTGTAAGAAGATTATTTTTAATTCATTTGTATGACTAAATAAAAAGCCATTTTTTCTATAATGTCATTGGGAACATCAGGGGCATATTTTGTATAATTCTATTTATCCTATAAATATAAATTACAGAAAACAAAACGCTTCTCATGCCGGACAAGATACTCAATCCGGCAGAGTTAATACGCCTATTTCCAATGATGATAATAAACAAAACAATAAACAAAATACATTCCCCAATGGCACTAAAGTTGCAATAGACTACACAAAAGGACAAATCAATATAAGCCAAGTGCTAACAGATTTTAGAAGCACAATTCTTGCTATTAATGCACCACAGGATGTCAGCGAAGAAGTTAATATGTATCTTAACCTTGTGGATAGAGAATCAAAAAAAGACAATCCATCAAGAGAAATCGTACTTGCAAACCTTAAAAATGCTTCAAGAATTTCAGATGCTTATATTGCAAAAAGCCTAAACAAACCTTCAAATGTTGTTGAAGGTTGGATTGATGCTCTTTTCCTACAAAAAATAAATATAAAAGCAAATCCTGATGAAATTAATCCTGATTTTCTTCTTGAGTTTCCAAAAAAAGCGCAAGCAAAAATTGATGCTGCAAAAAATGAAAATTTTCAAACACAAATAGCTCAATCTCAAAACGAAACACAGTCTACAAAAGAAGAAAAAGAGGCTCAACCACTTCAACAAAAAGAAATATCAACCCCTGATAAAAAACCTGCTTTAGTTTTTCCGTCAACATCAGAAGCCGAAAAAATTGAAGTAGAAAGCGAAATTGAAATTTCAGACTTTGATAATCAATCAAGCGAAATAAAAATTACAGATGTACCCAAAACCCCTTTTAGCCCCGTTAGCGAAATTGATAACAAAGCTAAAACTTTATTTTCCCAAGCCAAACAACAACCAAACAACAACCAAGGTGACACTAACGCAATTAATTTATTAAATGAAGCATTGGGAATGTTATCTGAAACAGACAATATCAATGAAAACATAAAAGCTGCAATACATTTTGAAAGAGGCAGAATTTTTGATAACTATGATTATGTTGATTATGCCCTTAGAGATTATTGGGAGGCAACAAAAGCCGATGACTTAAATCTAAAAGCAAAAGCTTTCTATAAATCAGGGCAAATTTATGATGAATTTAAAGAATACTCACCTGCACTTGATAATTACCTGTCAAGCATAGCTTATAGCGGCGAAGCAGATAACTCAAGTGCCCAAGCTTGTGTTCTGTCAAAAGTTGCTTCACTGTTCACAAAGCAATATGATTTTGAAAACACTCTTAGCTATTCAGATTTAGCAATTGAAACTGCGCTTGATTCAAATAGCGACAAAACAATAGCTCAAACTTATTCATCTACTGCACAAAACTATCAATATCTAGGGGAAAACGATAAAGCTATTGATAACTACAAGAATGCTCTTGCAATTTTTTCAAGAACGGATGAAAGCCCTGAAGAAATTGCACACAACTACGAACAAGCAGCTATTGTTATGGAAAAATTAGGAAACCATGCTAAAGCAGCGAAGCTTCAATTGAAGGCAAATCGATATTATCAAATAGCCCAACAACAGCAGGAGCCGTTGGAACAAGCAGGTTAATTTTTTGGTTTTCAACCTTCTTATCTTGTTTCATGATTTCAATAATATCTTTTGATTTGTATTTTACTTCTTTTTGAATTAATTGAAATTTACTAAGCAAATAATCAATTCGATTATAATAATCTCTATCAATTATTCCAAGATTGTAAGATAACTTTGAAGCACACTTTATGCCATATGCTACAGCTTCACCATGAGAAAACTTCTTATAATTAGATAATGTTTCAATAGCATGTGCGTATGTGTGTCCAAAATTCAATATTTTTCTTAAGCCACCCTCAAGTCTATCCAGTTCAACAACTCTTGCTTTCAAATGCACACAAGCTTTTATTATATATTCCATTTCATTTTTAGCATCTTGAGTTTGGTATTTTGATAATAAATTTAATAAATTATAATCAACATCATTTTTACAAGATTTTTCAATTAAAGCATATTTTACAATCTCGCCAAGTCCGCATCTATATTCATAGTCATTTAATGTATTTAAAAAATCGGTGTCAATCAACACTTTAGATGCAAGATAAAATGAACCAATTAAATTCTTACCATATTTACAATTAAAACCGGTTTTACCGCCGATTGATGAATCACACATTGCAAGCAAAGTTGTAGGAATTTGAATTAATTCAACACCTCTTAATATGCTATTTGAGCAAAACCCCGCCAAATCTCCAACAACGCCGCCGCCAAGCGCTATAATACAATCTTTTCTTTCAATTTTTTCTTTTAGTAATTGATTTAAAATTTGGGTATAGGTTTTTATGTTTTTATATTTTTCACCATCTTTTATTATTATTACTCTCCTTTTATCAAATTTTTTGATAAATTTAGAGTATATTTTTGCAAGCGTTGTATTTGTGATAAGAAAATACTTTCTTTCATCTAAAAAATCTTCAATAGAGCCAATAAGCCCCTTTTGAATATATATCTCACTTTTTAAATTTTCATTTGTTGATATTAATATTTTTTCCATAATATTCTAAAATTTCAGCCAATATTTCATCTATTGTTTTATTATCTGTTTTAATTTTAATATTTGCAAGATTGTAATATTTTTCTCTCTGATTAATGATTTTTTCTATTTCATTCCTGGGATTTTGCACCAAAAGCAGGGGCCTATCGTTATTATTTTTAATTCTTTCGAAGATGGTATCAGAACCGGCAGAAAGATAAATTGTAAAAATATCTTGACCAAACAAAATATTTCTGTTTTCCTCTTTCAAAACCACTCCACCACCGCAAGACAAGACAAAATTATCTTTTTTTGAAATTTTTCTTAACATCTCGGTTTCAAATTCTCTAAATTTTTCTTCTCCAAATTGTTTAAAGAAATCTTTTATTTTTATAGAATTTTCTTTTTCAAAAATTTCGTCCATTTCAAAAAGAGAAAAAGAAATCTTATTAGCTAACAGCTTAGATATTGTACTTTTTCCACATCCCATCATGCCAATTAAAGCAATTTTGTTATAGTTCATTTATCCTCTTTTTATAATTTTCAAATGAATTATCAATGTCCCTTTTGCAATCTGAGCCAAATTTATCTAGAAAAGAATCCAAAATAATAATTGCGCTCATATTTTTTGCTACAACACCACAGGCATATACAGCACAATTATCCGCTCTTTCAAAATGAGCCAAGGAGGTTTTATGAGTCTTAATTTCAACACTATTAAGCGCCTTTTTCATTGTCGGAATAGGCTTCATTGCAATTGTTAAAATTATATCCTCGCCATTAGACATTCCACCTTCAATACCACCTGAATTATTGGTTTTATGATAATATTTTTCATCATAATAAATTTCATCATGAGAATTATAGCCCGAAATTTCAGCGTAATTTTTTCCCAAGCCTATTTCAACAGATTTTATAGCAGGAATTGACATTAAAGCTTGTGCTAATTTGCCATCTAGCCTTTTATCCCAATGAACAAAACTTCCTAAACCGATAGGAACATTTTTAATAACGATTTTTATAACACCACCAAGACTGTCGCCTTCTTTTTGATATGTTTTAATATAATCACTAAATTCTTCTTTCTTATTGCACTTTCCAACAGATAAAATCTCAAAAGAAAATTCAATGTTGTAGTATTTTAAAATATTCTGACAAATTGCCCCAACGGCAACTCTTGTTGCTGTTTCTCTGGCACTTGAACGTTCCAAAATATATCTTAAATCATCAAAGCCATACTTTAGAGCTCCTGCTAAGTCAGCATGAGCAGGACGAAATCTATTTATCTTTTTTTCTTCTATTTTTTCATTAATTTCATTAATTAAATTTTTATCCAAAGAAGAAAAATCAATTTTTTCAACACTCATTGGATAAACCCAATTTTTCCAATCTTTATTTTCAATTTCAATTGAAATTGGGCTTGCCGTGGTAATTGAATGGCGCACTCCAGATTTAATTTTAATTTTATCTTTTTCAATCTGCATTCTACCGCCTCTACCGACACCTTCTTGACGAGAAGCAAGTTCAGAATTTATAAAATCAAAATCCAGTTCATACCCGTATGGGATTCCTTCAATAATTGCATTTAATGATTGTCCATGGGATTCACCCGAAGTTAAAAATCTAATCGCCATTAAACCATCACCCAAGGTTTTTCTTCTTTTGCAATAATAACTTCAACTTTTGTTTTTGCAATTAAGCCCTGAATTAAAGGCAAAACAGGTAATTCAGACTCAAAATGCCCTACATCAATAACTGCAAAACCATCAACCTCAAGAGCTTTATGAAATTTTATATCCCCTGTTATATAAGCATCTACATCATAGTCTTTAATTTTATCAACAAAACTACCGCCACCACCTGCACAAACTGCAACATTTTTAACTATAGTAACATTATTTGGATTAATCAATTTAACACTTTCAAGATTTAGCGCTTGTTTAACATTATCAATCAATTGTTCAAGAGCCAATTCATCTTTTAAATGTGCAATTTTAATATAATCTTCAACAGTAACCAAATTTTGCAAACCCAAAACCCCGCATAGCGCATCTGTTGTTGAGCCATATGTTTTATCAAGATTTGTATGTGCCGAATATACGCATATATTATTTCTAATTGCTTCTGCAATTAATGCATTGTCAATTTTTTTAATAGAATTAAAAATCAAAGGATGATGAGTAACTATTAAATCGCAATCATTAGTAATAGCCTGCTCTAATACATCTTTTGTCATAGATAAGGCTACCAAAACTTTGTTTGTATAATCGTGTCCTAAATTAATCTGCCAGCCGGAATTATCCCAAGGTTCGGCCAATTCAAGCGATGCATATTTTTCAATTTTTGAAATTATATAGTCAGTTTTAATCACAGACAACCTCCAAAATTTTCTTTGCGATATTATCTTTGAAATCTAAATCTATACTTATAATTTTACCACTTTTTTCAATTATTGTAACCTTATTCATATCAGTATTTAGAGCAGTTTTGACTTCATTTGCAACAATATAGTCTAAATTCTTATTAATTAGTTTACTTTTAGCACATGCAATTAAATCCTTATCAGTTAAACAAAAACCGACTATTTTCTGATTTTCTTTCTTGTTTTTTGCAATTGTTTGAACAACATCAGGATTTTTAATTAATTTTAATTCAAAAGAGTCTTTAATATCTTCTTTTGAAATTTTTTTCTCAAAAGTATTTTCAGCTCTAAAATCACCAACGGCAGCTGCCATGATTAAATAATCAAAATCCTGTTTTTTTAATTCCTCAAGCATTTCAAGTGCAGAATTAACTTTTAAAATTGGATAATTTCTCTTAAAATCAATAGTTGAAATGACAGTTGTATCAAAACCTAAATTATAAGCCCAATCAGCAATAGCCATTCCCATTTTTCCTGAAGAATAATTCGAAATATATCTTACAGAATCTATCCTTTCTTTTGTGCCCCCAAGGGTAATAAGAATTTTTTTACAATTATTTTTTTTATTTTGATATATTAACCTTTTTGTTTTTTGATAAATTAATTCAATATCGGCTAATCTTCCAACTCCTTCGGTGCCACAAGCTAAAAAGCCATTTTCGCAATCAATAAAATCACAGCCAAGTTGTTTTAATTTATTTATATTATTTTGAATAACCGGATTATTATACATATCTTTATTCATAGCAGGTGCCAAAAATATTGGTTTTTTAGAACCCAAAAATGCACAAAAGATACTAGTCAATAAATTATCAGCAAAACCAAAAGCACATTTCGAAATAGTATTGGCGCTAATTGGCGCAACGATAAAAATATCTGCCCATTCAACAAGAGAAATGTGTTCCACATCTACCCTTGGATCAAATTGATTATAATATACCTTTTCGTTAGTTAAAGTTTCCAAAACTAATGGAGATACAAAATTAAGTGCATTTTTTGTTAACACAACTCTAACATTAAAATTATTTTTCTTATAAAGTCTAATTAACTCATAAATTTTATATGCAGCAATGGAAGAAGTTATCCCAAGCAAAATATTCTTAGACATTATTTGTTTCCTTGTTGTAAATTGAAATTAATTCATCAACCGCCTTATCTACGACATCATTTTCAATTACATAATGAAATTTGTCAGCATTACTTAATTCTTCTTTAGCACTTTTAAGTCTTTTTAAAATACTTTCTTCACTTTCACTATGACGCCCCCTAAGGCGTTTTTCCAATTCTTTAAATGTAGGCGGTTTAATAAAAATAGTAACAGCATCAGGACATTTTTTCATAACTTGAAGAGCACCTTGTAATTCAATTTCAAGAAGAACACTTTTTCCTTCATTGATTTTTTGCTCAACAAACTTTTTGTTTGTGCCGTAGTAATTTCCACTATAGCAAGCATGTTCCAGGAACAAATCTTCGTCTATCATTTTTTCAAATTCCTGTTTCGAAACAAAGAAATAATGCATTCCGTTTATTTCCCCGTCTCTAGGCTGTCTTGTTGTATTTGAAATTGAATAAACAATATTATTATCTACCTTTTTAAAAAAATCACTAAGTATAGTGCCCTTACCAACACCTGAAGGTCCTGTAAATATAATTAATTTTGCTTGTCTTTTATTCATTTGCTACCTAAAATAATATAATTACTTAATTATATAATAAATTTTATAATTGTCTATTAAAAACCCTCAAGCTCTCTTGAGGGTTTTATTATTAAACTTCAACATATTCTTTTAATCGTTTAGAACGATTTGGATGACGCAATTTTCTTAAAGCTTTTGCTTCAATTTGACGAATACGTTCACGAGTTACACCAAACAATTGCCCAACTTCTTCAAGAGTTCTTTGTCTGCCATCATCCATACCAAAACGCAATCTTAATACATCACGTTCACGAGCAGATAAAGAACCAAGAACTTCAGCTAAATCTTCTCTCAAAAGTTCATGTGCAACTGTTTTAACAGGAGCATCAGCATCTTTATCTTCAATAAAATCACCAAGACGAGAATCTTCTTCTTTTCCTATTGGAGTTTCAAGAGACAATGGTTCTTGTGCCACTTTAATAATTTCTCTTAATTTATTTATTGAAATACCCATTTCTGCAGATAACTCTTCTTCAGATGGTTTTCTTGCAAGCTCTTGAGCTAATTTTCTGGTAACTTTTTTAAGTTTATTAATTGTCTCAACCATATGAACAGGAATTCTAATTGTTCTGGCTTGATCTGCAATTGCTCTTGTAATTGCTTGTCTAATCCACCAAGTAGCGTAAGTTGAGAACTTATAACCTCTTTCATGGTCAAATTTTTCAGCTGCTCTAATTAAACCAAGGTTACCTTCTTGAATTAAATCTAAGAACAGCATACCACGACCAACATATTTTTTGGCAATTGAAACAACTAAACGTAAGTTTGCTTGAACTAATTTTCTTTTTGCAACAGCACCGGAATTTCCGCCAGCAACAATTTTTCTCGCCAAATCAATTTCTTCATCAGCAGTTAAGAGTTTAATTCTACCAATTTCTCTTAAATACATTCTTACAGGATCATCAACAGAAATTCCGCGCGGAATTGAAATATCATTTTCACCTTGTTCATCTTCATCATCATGTTGATCAAAAAAATGCGATACAGAAGATGTTTCAACTGTGCTAACGCCTTGAGTTCTCATAATGTTAGAGATATTATCAGTTTCAAGTTCAGCACCTTCAAAGTATTCATCATCTTCAATAGCTTCTGATTTATCAATAACGCTTATTACAGAACTTTCGGGATTTCTTTTTCTGCTCATTTAGTTTATTCTCCAATCTGTTTATTGTTGTTGTAATTCTTGAAAGAATTTTTGAGAAAGTCTAAGTTTTTCTTCTTGTGATAATGTTTCGTCTTTTAACATTTTTCTTAAATTTTCCCTTTTGTCTTGTTCTTTCAATTTTTCTAATCGGATAAAAATTTCGTCAACCGCCTTTTTGTAATCTTCAAGAGATAAGTTGTTAAATTCATGCGAAGAGAAAATATTATCTGAAATTTTCTTTTGAATATGCTGTTCATTATAAAACTCGAGAAAAAGTTTTTTTGCTAGTT
>CALURR010000042.1 GCA_944323195.1 Candidatus Gastranaerophilales bacterium | reverse complement strand
GTATTAGCATATTTGGCTGTTGTTTTTACAAAGTTTGATGAGGCTGCATTGTTTATTATTTTTTGTATGTTCATTATTTAGCCTCCTTGTCGTTTTTCTTTGCTTCATCATAAATAGCTGATGCATTTGGATTAACTCCACCTGAGGCCCAAGTGTATATTTTTGGAATATACGACATTAATACACCTGTAATAAAGAACATGGAAGCAGCTGTGACAAAGCGTTTTCCAAGCCAGCTTTTCTTGAATGAGTTAATTGTGTCATTTGTGATTTTAACAAGATTGTTTGAGGTTGAAAATTTCTTAGAATAATCTTTAGCATAAGAAGTAATGTAGTCGACATAATTTTTGAATTTAGTCGCCCCTTCTTTTGTGCTATCAATAGAATATTTTGCCACTAAGAAATTAGAATCCTTATAATTTTCTTTTTGAGATTTAACTATTTGTTCAAATAGTGTTTGTATATTATCAAGCATTTTGGCGGCTGATTTTTTGTCTGCCGAGCTATATTCTTTGATTGCTTGGGTCAATTTTTCAATTGAAGAAGCATCGGTTTGTTTTCCGATTGTATGCTCTAGTAAATCTTTAACTGCATTTGTATAGAATTTATTTTCAAATGCTTCTTTTGAAATTGTTTCTTTAGGAAGTGAATCCATAATATAAGATAGGTTTATAATGTTTTCCATATGTGTGTTTGCGGTTTTACCTGTTAATCTGTTAGCAATTGCTAGGATTGCTACAGGAGCAATGCACATTGTAGGACCTGTTAAGAATTCTCTTATTCCTTCTTGTAATAATGCGGGAATATTTATTTCATGGGTGTATTCATAACCGGCAAAAGCACCTTTTATACTTCTTGGAATATTTGTACCACCCATATCTTCAACGGTGAATTGCAGAGCACGACCGCCCTTGTCTACAAATTGCCAAAATTTAGTTAAAGTATCTATTCCGCCTTTAAATTTTGGTTGATTGGAATTATATTTGGCATTAGTATTATTTTTGTTGTTGTTCGCTTGACATCGAGTATTCAATGAGCCATTTATTGGCGATAATTTCATTAAGACATATTCTCCTTGTAAACACAAATCAATAAAAACATGTAAAAATAAAAATTTGCTAGTTTTTTATATGTTTTTTTAATTTCTTAACAATACATAAAAACTTGGTGCAGAAGATATGTTATCATGATTTCATAAAATCTTAAACAAAATTTGATTTAATTTTAAGAAATATAAAATAAAAATGTTTTATTTCATTATTCTTGCCCATTTTTCAAAGGCTTTATAGTCCTTTTGTAGTTGGGTGATTAAAACTCTAATATTACCAAAATTTTCTTGGTCTCTTAGTTTTTTAACAAATATAACTTTTATAATTTTGCCATATATATTTTCACTAAAATCGTAAATGTGTGCTTCTATAATTTCTTCGTCACCTTTGGTTAGTGTTGGCTTGTTTCCCCAAGAAATTAATGCGGGATTCATTTTTGTATCAATTTGAACAAAACCAAAGTAAACACCATAAGGCAGTTTCATCATACTGTTTGGCCATACAATATTTGCAGTTGGGTAGCCTAGGGTTCTTGCTACTTTATCGCCTTTTATTACTGAGTTCCTAACAGAAAAATATCTTCCAAGAAAAGCCTTTATTGCATTTAGGTGCCCGTATTTAATTCTTTTTCTTATTTCTGTTGAGCTTACTTTTTCTTTGTCTTTGTATTTGTATTCAGGAACAACTATACAATTGTAGTTGTAATTTGTTTCATAATCTTTCAAAAAAGATGGGTTTCCTGTTCTATCTTTTCCGAAAGTGTGGTTATATCCGACTACAATTATTTTAGGTTCAAAATATTTTACTAAAATATCTTTAAGATATTCATGTGCTGATAAATCTTTATATAATTCAAAGTTAAGCTCATAAAGATAATCAATGCCCAATGATTGCATAATTAATTCTTTGTCTTTAAAATTTTGAATGTCGAGAATTTTTTCTTTATTGAAATAATTTGCAGGATTTGTTTCAAATGTTACTACTGCTGTTTTTAGCCCTTCAGCTCTTGCTTGTTGAACCAAAGTTGAAAGAATTTTTTTATGCCCTATGTGGATACCGTCAAAATATCCCAGAGCAATAGCCAAACCTTTATTTTTAGTGATTTCGCGCAATACTTCCATTGAAAATCCTTATTGTTTAGGGTGTTTTTGTACTTTTTTTCTTTTGGAAGGTTTTGGTTGGTTTAAATTTTCTTTTTGTTGTAATCTTCTTACTGAATACACATCTGTAATAGACTGTATTGCCAGAATAACTTTTTTTAGAGTTTCAATGTTATCTAATTCAATGCCTAAGTCTATTATTCCAAATTTTCTTCCTTTTAAGTAGGTGTTAGAGTATATGATATTAATACCCATATCACCTGTTTTCATTAATATATCTCTTAAAATGCCAACTCTGTCTAAGCATTCTATTCTAAGATGAGCTAAGTATGCTGCTTTCGCTGCATTTTGTGCCCAAGATATATCTATCATTCTTTCAGGCTCGATATTGTATAAACATTTGCAATCAAGCCTGTGTACACTTACACCTTTTGAACGGGTAATAACTCCGACTATGGGTTCACCCGGAATTGGCGAACAACATTTAGCCAATGACCACAATAAACCCTCTAAACCAATTATATCATTTTTTTTGTTTTTGCTTGGTTTTTTTTGTGCTTGGGTTTTTTCTTGTGCTAATTGTTCATTAGTTTTTGGTGCTTCGTATTTTTTTAAGACGTTTAATACTTTATGAATTGTGGTTTCGCCATATCCTAATGCTGCATAAAGGTCATCTGAAGTTTTGTAATTCATTTCTTTTGCAGCTTTTTCAATTATTCCTGTTTTGACAAGCTCATCAAAACAAGTTTTGGTTAGTTCTATTTCAAGATTTGTGCGTCCAATTTGAATATTGTCTTCACGATTAAATTTCTTAAACCATTGTCGAATTTTTGAACTTGCATTTTTTGTAACTACGAAATTAAGCCAGTCTATTTTTGGCATAAATTGTTTTGAAGTAAGTATTTCAACAATATCGCCATTTTTTAATTTTGTGTCCAGCTGCGCTATTCTTCCGTTTATTAAGGCGCCAACAGTTCTGTGCCCAACTTCTGTGTGAATTCTATAGGCAAAATCTACAGGAGTTGAATTTTGTGGTAGGTCGAAAACATCTCCGTTTGGAGTAAATACAAATACCTGATTTGCAAATATGTCAAACTTGACTGATTCAACAAATTCTTTAGCGTCTGTCGTATCTTGTTCAAGCTCCATCATTTTTCTCATCCAAGAAAATTGCATGTCTTGTTTGTTGTTTGCTTTGATTGAGCCTGATTCTTTGTATTTCCAATGAGCAGCAATACCATATTCTGCTATTTCGTGCATTTTGTGCGTTCTTATTTGTATTTCTACCGGTTTATTTTTGTTTCCTATAACAGACGTGTGCAATGAGCGATACATATTGCCTTTTGGCATTGCTATATAATCTTTAAAGCGTCCGGGAATAGGTTTAAATAATTGGTGGATAATCCCTAGAACTTGATAACATTCTCTTTCGTTATCTACAATAACTCTTACTGCTGTTACGTCATAAAGCTGATCAAAGGTAACATTTTGTCTTTTCATTTTGTTATAAATTGAGTAGTAATGTTTTGCTCTACCTTTTACTGTGGCTTTAATTTTATTTTTTTCAAGTTCTTTTTTGATGGTTTCAATTAATGAATTTATTGTAGTATCTCTCATGGCTTTTGTTTCTGCCACAAGTTTTGCTATTTCATAATATTTTTCAGGGTTTAAATATCTTAAAGATAAATCTTCCAGTTCGGCTTTAATTTTACCCATCCCTAGTCTGTTTGCAAGTGGAGCAAATATATCCAAAGTTTCTTGGGCAATTTTTTTCTGTTTTGCAACGGCCATATATGAAAGTGTTCTCATATTGTGTAATCTGTCAGCTAGTTTAAGAATGACTATTCTGATGTCTTTTGCCATTGCAATAAACATGCGTCTAAAATTTTCGGCTTGACGTTCTTCTTTGGATTTAAATTGATATTTGCCAAGTTTTGTAACACCTTGAACTAAGTTAACGACATCTGAACCAAATTTTTCTTCCATTTGTTCGGCGGTTGTATCAGTGTCTTCCAGTATGTCATGAAGAAATGCAGCTATTATTGTGTCTTTGTCTAGTTTTAAGTCGACAAGAATTTTTGCAACTTCAACAGGATGAACAATATAAGGTTCTTGCGAAATTCTGAATTGTCCTTGGTGAAGTTCTTTTGCCCAAAGATAAGCCGATTCAATTTGGTTAATATCTTCTTGGCTTCTTTTTTGCTTATATAGTGTTTCTTTTATTTCATCAAATACTTTTTGATATGTCATTTTTACCAATTACCCAAAATTCATTATACAACATTTTGTTTTATATATAACAAATTCGAATAAATAATACTTTATATGATATATCGTTTTATTTTTTATAACAATAATTATAATTTTTTTATTTGGTGCAATTTGAATTATTTTTTGCTATATTGATTTTGAAATGGACAATCTTTTAAACAGCATTGAAGATATAAAGAATTTGATTAAGATTGATGGAAAAATTAAATTTAAGATTAAGGTTAGTGCAAATGCTAAAAATAATTCCATTGATTTTTTAGATGATTTTATTAAAGTTAGAATAAAAGAACGCGCCATAGAAGGTAGGGCAAACAAAGCAATAGTTGAATTTTTATCAGAGATTTTGAAATGTCCAAAAACTAAAATATCTATAGTTAATGGTGAAAAATCTTCAATAAAAACAATACAAATTGTTTCTTAAATATTAACAAATGTAAAATTATGATATGTTTTTTTAAATTGATAGCATTTTTTTTATTCAGCTGATTTATAGATTTTAAATGTAGTGGAAGGTTAAAATGGAAAATAATAAGATAATAGACGATACTAAGGCTATAAAGCACGCAACCGTTCCCGACTTTAAAATATCAAATCCAATTGATAGTCCAAAAATTATGCCTTTGAATACAAGGACTTCAGCTAACAGGCTTTATAGTGGATATACAAATTCAATTAATAAACAATTAGAAGTTAATTATACAGAAATTATAAATACGCTTAATTCTTCTTTTGTTGAGCAAAATGACCCTGTGAGATTGTTTTACACTATTCACAATAATGTTTGCTCTAAAATTGGGATAAATTTTTCTGCATTAGGAATATACAATCAAAACTCAAATTATATCAATGTTAAATTAATTGATAAATCAGGTTCTTCATATAACTCTATGATTATGTTGAATGATTCTGATAATGCTGTAGTCAGAGCCTTTGAAACTAAACAAATCATTACAACTACAGATAGTAGTTATTTAAAATTGAATTATTTAAGCAATATTTCAAATTCGCCAACTAATATTATTCCTCTAAATGCTTTTGGTGAATGTTTTGGCGTTGCAATTTTTTCTGATAATAACAATAATCAGTTTTTTGAGCTTTATAAATTAATTGCGAATTATTATGCAATATTTTATAAAAACAGGCAATTAATTGATTTGGTTGATAGAAATACTGATACTGATTCATTAACAGGTTTATCTAATCACAAAAAATTGCAAGAAGATTTAGGTCATGAAATTTCTCAATGTTTGAATAGCGATAAACAACTTGCTTTTTGTATATTTGATATTGGTAATATTGCTGAGATAAATAATGAGCTAGGTCATGCCAAGGGTGATGCGGTTATTAACGAAGTTGCCAAAAAAATTAAAAAGAATGTTAGAAATACTGATATTTTAGGCAGGTATGGCGGAGATGAAATAGCAATTATTATGCCTGATACTTCTGAAGAAGAAGCCAAATATGTTTGTGAATTTCTTTTATATAATTTATCTTGTACAATGTTTGATGATTTAGGGCAATTGAAATTTTCTTGCGGAATTTCTTTGCTGCCGCAATCAACAAATAAGCAAGACAAACTTACTATTTTGGCTGAACAAGCATTGTATATTTCAAAAAGCAAACGTGCTCGATCAGGTCAATCTGAAATAGTGTCTACAAATGACTTTAATTTCTGGGATGACGAAGCTCTTAAATGCTTTGCTCAAGTTTTAACTAAAAAACATGCTTCAATTGGAGTGAATATTGAAGAAGAATTGATTAACCAATTCCATAATGAAAAAATTGTTTCAAACGAACATATGTTAGATGTTGTGTCATCTTTAGCAAATACAATTGATGCAAAAGATACTTATACAAAAGGTCATTCTGCAGCTGTTTCAAGATATTCTGAAGCATTAGCTCGTGCAATAAATTTGCCTGCTAATGAAGTAGAAAGAATTAAATTGGGCGCGTTATTGCATGACATTGGAAAAATCGGTATACCGGAGCATGTTTTAAGAAAGCCAACTATGCTTTCTGATGATGAGTGGGCGATTATGAAACAACATCCTTCGATTGGCGCAGATAAAGTGTTAAAGCCCAATAAATCACTTCATGATTTGATTCCAATGGTTAAATATCACCATGAACACATAGATGGCAGCGGTTATCCTTATGGTTTAAAAGGTGATGAAATTCCTTTGTCAGCCAGAATTGTAGCAGTGGCCGATGCATACCATGCGTTAATATCTGATAGACCATATAGAAAAGGTTTATCTGTTTCAAAGGCTTGTGAAATCTTAAAAATGGGCGCTGGTGTTCAGTGGGACAGAGAGCTTGTAAGGCAATTTATTATTATTGCTCCAAGTTTAGCTACCAATATTTAAAAATTGATGTTTTAAAGCCGAGTTTTGCCAATCTGTATTGGATTGAAACAAGAAGAACGCCTATGCCGTATTTAATTGAGCGTATAAAATTAATCGAGCTTGCTCCGTCAAAATATTTGGTTGGACAAGAAATTTCGCCTATTGAAAAATTTTTGTAATATATTAGAGCAAGAAGTTGATTGTCAAAAATAAAATCATTGCTGAGTTTATCAAAATTAATGTTTTTTAAAACTTTTGCACTAAATGCTCTGTAGCCGGTATGGTATTCAGATAAGCCTTTGTTTAAAAAAAAGTTCTGAAATGCGGTTAAGAATTTGTTTGCAAAATATTTATATTTTGGCATTTTTGAATATTTGGCTGAATTAACAAGCATTCTTGAGGCTATTGCGCAATCATAATTATCATAGGCAATCATTGAGGCTAGAGCCGGAATTAATCTGGGGTCATATTGAAAGTCCGGATGTAGCATTATTATAATGTCGGTATTATTTTTTAATGCTTCTTTATAGCAAGTTTTTTGATTTGCGCCATAACCAAAATTTTCCTTATGACAAATAACTTTTATGTTCAGTTTTTTCGCCAAGTCAACAGTGTTATCTTTTGAACAATCGTCAACCAAAATAATATCATCCACGACATTTTTTGGAATAGCGTTGAATGTTTCTTCTAAAGTTGCCTGCGCATTATACGCAGGCAATATTACTGTTACTTTTTTATTGTTAATCAAATTTATACCTTTATTGGGTTTCTGAGCTTTAAGTGAAGTTCTCTTAATTGCTCTTCTGATGCCATTGATGGAGCATTTGTCATTAGGTCTTTAGCTTGTGAATTTTTAGGAAATGCAATAACTTCTCTAATTGAGTTTGCTCTTAATAATAAAGCCACAAGTCTATCCAAACCAATAGCCAAACCGCCGTGTGGAGGTGTGCCATATTTAAATGCATCAATCATAAATTCAAATTTTTCATGAATATCTTCTTGTGTTAAACCAAGTGCATGGAATACTTTCTTTTGAATTTCGGCATCATGGATTCTTATTGAACCGCCGCCAAGTTCATTGCCGTTATAGATAATATCGTATGCTATTGATTTTACATCACCTTTATCGGTTTCTAATTTGTCAATGTCTTCTATAGCTGGCATTGTAAATGGGTGGTGCATAGATTTATATGAATTGTCTTCAAAACTGTATTCAAATAGTGGGAAATCAACAACCCATAATAAATCATGTTTTGATTCATCAATCATATTTAATTTTTTACCAAAGTATAATCTAAATCTTCCCAAAACATCGAATACGATTTGAGGGTAATCAGCAACAAAGAAAACTATATCTCCATTTTGAGCTTGAGCTCTTGTTTGAATTTCTTTGATTTGATTTTCGTTTAAGAATTTTAATACAGGAGATTTAACAGTTCCATCTTCCATGTATGTAATCCAAGCAAGCCCTTTGGCACCAAATGAAATAGCAAGATTTCTTACATCATCCATTTCTTTTCTTGAATATCCTGCAATTCCTGGAATTTTAATAGCTCTAACTGTTCCGCCTTGTTTAATTACAGATTTAAATGCCTCAAATGTTGATTGTTCCATAATATCTGTAACGTTAAATAATTCTAAACCAAAACGAGTATCAGGTTTATCAGAGCCAAATCTATCCATTGCTTCTTTGTATGTAATTCTTTTAAATGGAGCTTTTACTTCAACCCCTGCTGCTTTAAATGCATTTTCAATCAAGCCTTCTGTCATTTTTATAACATCGTCTTGATTTACAAAAGACATTTCCATATCAACTTGAGTAAATTCAGGTTGTCTGTCTGCTCTTAGGTCTTCATCTCTAAAGCATTTTGCAATTTGATAGTATTTTTCAAAACCTGCAACCATTAAAAGTTGCTTAAAAATTTGTGGTGATTGAGGTAGTGCATAGAATTTACCGTCATGGATTCTTGATGGAACAAGATAATCTCTTGCGCCTTCGGGAGTTGCTTTAATTAAAATCGGAGTTTCGATTTCCATAAAATCCAGACTGTTAAGATAATTTCTAATTGCGCTAACTATATTGTGACGAAGTTTGAAGTTGTTAACCATTTTTTCTCGTCTTAAATCAAGATAACGATATTTTAGACGAACATCTTCTGATACATTGTCATCGTCCAGAACAAAAGGTAGCGTTTGTGCGCTTGATAGGACGTTAACTTTTTGAGGATACATTTCAATAGTACCTGTTTTAAGTTTTTCATTGATTGTATCATCTGGTCTTTTTGTAACTTCGCCTTCAACTTGAATAACATATTCAGGTTTGATTTTTGATAAAACTTTATGTACTTCAGGGTTAATTTGAGGGTCTGCAACAAGTTGAAAAAGACCTGTTTTATCTCTTAATTCAACAAAAATAATACCTCCAAGGTCACGAATTGTGCTTGCCCAACCTGCCAAAAGGGCTGTTTTTCCGATGTCTTGTTCGGTTAATTGTGTGCAGCTTTGTTTTTTATAGGTTAATTCCATATTCTCCCTCTCGTATAATGTAATAATGTAGTTATATTATAAAATAAACAAAATTTTTTGAGAAATTTTTTATGTATAAATATTAAACCCTTTAAATTATATAAAGGGTTTAATAGTGATTATTTTAATTGATTCTGTAGAACATCTTAGCATCTTGTTTTCCGCTGAATAACTTTTTAAAATCTCTAAAATATTCTGATAGATGACTATTTTTAAATTTAAAGAGTTCAATGGCTTTTTTTGTACCATTTTTAAAATTTTCATACCCTTTTTTGAATTCGCTTATTCTGTTGTTTGTAAAATTAAAAACCTCACAAGCAACTTTGTTTCCGTTTGAAGTTTCCTTGAAACCTTTTTTGTATACACTTAAATTATTGCCCAAAAAATATTCAAAAACTTCTTCGGCTGTTTGGGTTCCGTCTTTTGACAAGTTGTATGTTTTTTCAATAGAGCTTATCGTCTCTTGTATAGGGTCAAATATTGTTCGTCTTACGATTTTATCATCTTTATATTCTTCCATTACTTTTTGAATATTGTCACCAAAATCACTAAATATTATTTTGTTTTTACCTTTTGTATTTATAAGATTTCCAAAGTGTTGGTCTTGAATTTTTTTAAGAAGTGCCATTGCTTCAGTGTATTCTTTTTTGCCTTTTTGAAGTATGCCATTTTCTTGTTGTAAAATTGACTGAGCCTTTTTAATAATTTTTGTTTCTTGCTCTAAAAGTTTGTTTTTTGCAGATGGTGAATTTATATTTTTTTGTATTGAATTTATTCCTTGGCTGATTACAGTGTTAACTTTGGGTTTATATTTATTAAAAAAGCTTATGCTTCTTGTTTTAAGCCCGCAAGATATTCCTGTAAGCGCTATAAATATTGTTGCAAGTATTGGAATTACGTTGTGCGCATTTTGCGAAATAGCTAAAGCACAATCATTTGAGCTATTGTGCATTAAATTTTTATTTAGGTCTAAAGATTTTAAATTGTAGCTCGATTGAGCCATTGGGTAAATGGGGATAAGTGATGACATTTTTCATCCTTCCAGAATTGTATCGTTATGTTACTACAAAACTCGTATATAAAAAAATTTGCGTAAAATATTATTTATATAAAGAAATGTAAAATTATTCAAATTGAAAGTATAAAAAAATATTTATACTATAATATTTACTACAGTATATAAAGCCGGGTCGGAATTAAAAACCTTACCGGTAAGAATAAATTAAGGAGAAAAAGATGGCACTTAAAAATTTTTTATTTACATCTGAGTCAGTAACCGAAGGGCATCCTGATAAAGTATGTGACCAAATTTCTGATGCAATTTTGGATGAATTTTTAACAAAAGATCCGAAATCAAGAGTTGCAGCAGAAACTACTGTAACAACAGGCATGGCATTAGTTTGCGGTGAAATTACCTCAAATTGCTATGTTGACATTCCTTCTGTTGTGAGAAATACAATTAAATCAATAGGCTATAATGGCGAAGAAGGCGGCGGTTTTGATTATAAGACTTGCGCTGTTGTGACTTCTATAGACGAACAATCAACAGAGATTGCAGGTGGCGTAAATAAGGCTCTTGAAACAAGAAGTGATAACGCCGATACATCAAAAGATGAAACACTTGATATTGGTGCAGGCGATCAAGGTATTATGTTTGGCTATGCTTGTAATGAAACAAAAGAACTTATGCCTCTACCAATTGCGCTAGCGCATAAATTAGCATATAGATTATCTCAAGTAAGAAAACAAAAATTAGTTAATTACTTAAGACCGGATGGGAAAAGTCAAGTTACTGTTGAATACAAAGACGGTAAACCATATAGAATAGATACTATAGTTATTTCAACTCAACATGATCCAGAAATTAACGGAAATTCTGATAATCAAAGAATACAAGCAATAATTAGAGAAGATATGATTAATCTTGTAATTAAGCCTGTGTTTGAAAATTATGATGTAAAACCTGATGAAACTACAAAATATTTGATTAATCCATCAGGCAGATTTGTAATTGGCGGACCTCAAGGTGATGCCGGTTTAACAGGAAGAAAAATTATTGTTGATACTTATGGCGGTTATGCTCGCCATGGCGGCGGTGCTTTTTCCGGCAAAGATCCAACCAAAGTTGATAGATCTGCTGCATATGCTGCTCGTTGGGTTGCAAAAAATATCGTAAAAGCCGGTTTAGCACAAAAATGTGAAATCGAACTTGCTTATGCGATTGGAAAATCTCAACCTGTTTCTGTTTTGGTTGATACATTTGATACAGGCAGAATTGATGATGAAACATTATCAAAAATTGTTTCTGAAACATTTGATTTAAGACCTGCTGCAATTATTAAACAGTTTGATTTGAGAAATTTACCTGCAAAAAATGGCGGTAAGTTTTATCAAAAACTTGCAGCATACGGGCATGTTGGTCGTGAGGATTTTGAAATTCCTTGGGAAGAAACACAAATGGCTGACATATTAGCCCAAAAGGCATCTTTATTATCAGCAAAATAATATGATATAATGTAGCTGTCAATTTGACAGCTACATTTTTAATAGGGTGAATAATGAAGAAAAATAGTGAGACAAAAACTATTTCAGATTTACTTAATGAATCTGTTTTTGGTCAAGCATCAAAAGATAGGTTAAATAATGTTGTTAAGCAATCAACTATTTTTTCGTTTTGGGATAATATAGTAGGTGCAAAATTTTCAAAGTTTACTAAACCTTATTCTGTAAAATATCAGAAAATTTATGTTAGCGTAAAAAGTCCTATAATAGCGCAAGAGTTGAGTCTTTATAAAAATAAAATATTGAAGAAAATTAATTCTTACTCTCAGCCTTTGGGCATGGAAATCAAGGATGTGATATTTAATTATAAAAATTTTCATTCTTCCAATCCTTATGCATCTTTCGGTGTTGAAGATAAGCCTGTGTTTTTGGATAATAGGACTTTGAGTTCAGTTCAAGTAGATTCTAAAATACAAAATAAGATTAAAGAACATGTTGCTAAAATTAAATTTTTAGATGAAAAACAAAAAGATAAATTTATTTCAAAAATTATTTCAACATATCAGGCTAATAAATTAAGGAAAATGGACTAATTTTTGAAAAAATGTAGACAAAATTATAATTGTAGTGTATTATATTTATTGCGTATATTTTTTGAGGTGTATATGTTTAAATTAATTATTGAACTAATTCGACGTATCAGCCCTTTCAGTGAAAGAGGCCTTGTTTATGTTCCTATTAAAAAAGATTAATTTGAATACTAAATAAAGTAAAAAAAGGCCTTTTGCAAAAAGGTCTTTTTTATTGTTAATATTTGTATAAAAAATTAAAAAATTCGCGTTATTGTAGCAATTATTTTTATTTTTTAGCATTATCAATAAAAGAAGGTTATTAAATGGTTAATATTTTTTTATTAAATATAAAATCCCGATATAAAGCTCAAGTTCAACGCTTGAGAAATTTAATTTGGGGGCTGTAATTAATATTTAAGGAATGAAATGAATATATCGGGTATTATAAAAAACAATTCAATTAAGCTATTATCAGGTTTTGCAAATAATAATGATTCATTGGCGCCAATGGTCTTAAAAGATGCAATATCGAACACTGCAATTGTGGCTACTTATAAAAAAGAAGGCGGAAAAGACGACGCCAGAGAAAAGGCGATTGAAGAATATGGTACCGGCGCTGTTTGGCTTTTTGGTATTCCTACTTTAAAAAAACTTTTTGATAAGGCTGTTTATGGCTTTTTTAAATTAAATCCGGATTTTGATATTAGAACACTTAAAGACGAAAAATATTTGAATAATATAAAAGATAATCTTCTTAAGGATCCTAACCCTGCACTTAATGCTCAAAAAAATGTATTTAATTCTTTGAATGACAAAAATGCGGTATTGAAAAAATTTACTAATGCTCAATTGTATAAAGGATTGTTTATATCTAAATTTGCTCTTTCTACTTCAATATGTGCTATGGCACTTGCAGCTCTTGTTAAATATAAGCAAAAAACAACGCAAAAAAGAATTGAAAAAGATTGCTATAAAAATATGGCATCTGAAGTGTTGTTAAATAATGCTGTTAAAAAATCAAAAGTTTTTGAAGATTTTGGTGGAGTTGATGATAAAAAAGAGCCCCAAAAAGATATATCATTTAAAGGTTTGGGCGAGCTTTTTATGTATAATCCAATTGCAAATAATTCTATTTTAGATGCTGCTATTGCTGCAACACGATTAAAAGAGGCAAGAAAAGGTGAAAGAGCTGAAGTTGGCATGAAAGAAGCATTTCAAATAGTGTTCATTTATCTTCTTGCTAAACCAATTCAAATGGCATTTGAAGCTATAGGTGAAAAATTTAAAATGCCAATATCTCTTGATCCTATGGTGCTGTTTAGCAAAAACATAAAAGAAAAACTTTCTCAAGCCAGCGAAATTATTAAAGAAAATGGTTTTGTTGTGCAGTCTAAAAATGCAAAAGGCAATGTTGTCAACAGTTTAAAAGATGGCGGATTGAATAAGATGCTTGAACTTGCCAAGGAAAATATTAACAATCCATTATTGGATATTTTAGATAAAAATGGTGCAATTCAAATTATTAAGGATAAAAAAGGCAATAAACAAGCAATTAATTATTTAAAAAGATTTGATGAAGCTGCAATTGTTAAAACAATGCTTGATATAGATAAATTAAATAAACAAGTTGATAATCTTAAATCAATTAAGGCTTATAAAGTTTTTGCAGTGTTTGCGAATATTGCAATAGCAGCCTGGGCTACGGGAGTATTACAACCCAAGTTGGCAATTTTAATGAGAAAAATTTTACATAACGGTGATAATAGAAACCCTGCAATTGTTGAACAGGAAAGACAAATGCAGCTAAAGGCTCATCAAGGTTAAACTTCAATAAATAATTTTCTTCCTACTATATTTGGTTTTCCGTTGTAGTAGCCTGCAAAATATCCGCCTTGAATTGGCCTGTTTTTACCATAAGACGAATTAGAACCAAATGTTGTTGCCAAAAACGGATTTTCGTTTTCATTATTTGAAAAAGGATTGTTTGTTTTTGGTGTAATCTGTCTGCTTGGTGCAATCTGGCTTGTTGAGCTTAGAGATTTTGTTAGCAATGAAACAAGATTTGATAACATATTATGCCCTTTTTGTTTATTTTAATAATTTATTTGTGAAAATCAACAATTTTATTTTAACATTTTAATGAGGAATAACATCAAATAAATGATTGGAAAAATTAACAAATATAAATTTATATTCAAATTTAAAATCTTGTGATAGAATATTATCATTAAGATGGCTTTTAACATTTTATATATAAAAAATTAAATATGCTAATGGTCTATCAATGGTGAACAGATTATAAGAGGACCGGAACAATTAATACTGTAGTTTATATAATCCTAGCCTTATTAGTGGCGGTTTGCGCTTTAATGACAATGCTTTTTGTAAGACAAAAAGCAAAGGTTGAAGTGCTTGAAAAAAATGAACAAAAATATATTCAAGATTTTAAAGAAAAAGAACAATTTTTAAAAAAAGAAGCTCTGATTTCAGCCAAAGAAGAGCTCCACAAAGAAAGAATGGAGCTTGATGAATTAGCAAGAGAGAAAAAACAAGAGTTTGAAAAAATTCAACAAGATTTAATTAAAAAAGAAGATGAGCTTGAAGAAAAATCTCAAGGTATTGTGGACAGAGAAGTTGTTCTTTCTAGAAAAGAAGATGAACTTGAGCAAAAAGAAGATTATTTGGCAGATGCTATTGCAAAGCAAATAACCGAATTAGAACGTGTTGCCCAAATGTCTCGTGAGGAAGCTAAAGCTACTTTATTAAATCAACTTAAAGATGAATTGGCACAAGAAAAAATACAACTAATTCGTGAAAATGAAATTGAAATTAAAGAAACTGCAGAAGAAAAATCTCGCGAAATTTTGAGTCAAATTATGCAAAAATGCGCGATTGAACAAGTAATTGAGACTAGCGTTTCTGTTGTATCTTTACCTTCTGATGAGATGAAGGGAAGAATTATTGGTCGCGAAGGTAGGAATATTAGAACTTTAGAAACTTTAACCGGTGTAGATTTGATTATTGATGATACTCCTGAGGCGGTTGTATTATCTTCTTTTGATCCTGTTAGACGTGAAGTTGCGAAATTAACGATTGAAAAACTTATTCAAGATGGCAGAATTCACCCTGTAAGAATTGAAGAAGTTTACGAAAAATCTGTTAAAGAAATCGAGAATAAAATTAAACAAGAAGGTGAACGCGCTGCTGTTGACCTTGGAATTATGAACCTTAACAAAGAGCTAACAAAAACACTTGGACGCTTATATTATAGAACGAGCTATGGACAAAATGTTTTAAAACATTCAATCGAAGTAGGTCAAATTGCAGGAATGCTTGCTGCTGAACTTGGTTCTGATGTTAAAAGTGCTAAAAGGGCAGGTTTGTTGCATGATATAGGTAAAGCTGTTGACCAAGAGCAAGAAGGAACCCATGTTCAATTGGGGGCAGATCTTTGTCGTAGATTTGGTGAAAAAGAACATATTGTTCATGCGATTGAAGCGCATCATGATGATGTTCCTTGTATTAATTTAACTGATGCTTTGGTGAAAATTGCTGACACTATCTCAGCAGGCAGACCGGGTGCTCGTCGTGATACTCTTGAAATCTATATTAAACGCCTTAAAAAGTTAGAAGAAATTGCTAACAGTTATGAAGGCATTAAGCAGTCCTTTGCTGTGTCAGCAGGTCGAGAGGTTAGGGTTATTGTTCAGCCTAATGTGTTTGATGATGTAGCAAGTTCTAAACTTGCACGTGATATTGCAAAACGCATTGAGGATGAATTGGAATACCCCGGACAAATTCGTGTAACAGTTGTACGTGAAGTGAGAGTTACCGAAATTGCCAAATAAACCTTAGGCAATAACAATGCAAAAAGAATTTAAAATTTTATTTATAGGCGATATAGTTGGTCGTTGCGGACGTAATGTCGTAAGTAAGTTTTTAGTAGATAATAATAAAAAATCTGACTATGATTTTATTATAGCCAATGTTGAAAATGCTAGCCATGGGTTTGGATTGACCAAAAAAAACTATGACGAATTAAAAAACTGCGGCATTCAATGCATGACTAGCGGCAATCATATATGGGATAAAAAAGATGTGTTATCATATTTTGATGAGGCAGATATTTTAATTCGTCCATTTAATTATCATAAATCTGCGCCAGGGGTTGGCTATAGAATATTTGATGACATTGTTGTTATCAATCTTTTAGGAAAGACATTTATGCCCCCTATTGATTGCCCTTTTGTTGCTTTAGAAAAAATTATTGAAGAGTTGAAAAATAAAATAAATATCAGTGAAAAGATTATTTTTGTGGATTTCCATGCTGAAGCAACGGCTGAAAAGCAATGTTTTGCTCGTTACGCCTTTGATTTAGGAGTTAGTGCGGTTGTTGGTACTCATACTCACGTTCCCACTGCAGATGAAACAATAATCAATAATAGCGCATATATTACCGATGTAGGTTTTTGTGGCAGTAAAATGGGCGTCATTGGAATGGAGTATCAGCCTTCATTGAAACGACTTTTAACATCTATTAACGAAAGATTTGATGTTGAAATGGTGTATCCATATATACTTAATGCTTGTGAAATTGTATTTAGTGGTAATTGTGCAAAAAGCATTAATAGAATAAGTTTTGAATATAGTGAACAAGAGGAAAAGGAAAGTGAAGATTGACTTACATATCCACACAACTTATTCTGATGGTATGCTGAGTCCTGAAAAGATTGTGGACACAGCAATCAAATGCGGACTAGATGTGATTGCTTTAACTGATCATGATAATGTTTTATCGCACAAAGTTGCTAAAGATTATATAAATCAAAATAATTTAAAATTAGAAGTTATTCCAGGGGTTGAAATTAACACAATCTATAAAGGTTGGGAAGTTCATATATTGGGTTATTTTATGAATGAAAATAATCAACAATTTATTGATATGTTGAATTTTCAACAAAAAGCCAGAATTGAACAAACACATCAAATTATTGAGCTTTTGGCAAAAAAACAAGGAATAAAAATAAAATTTGAAGATGTTCAAAGACTTGTTGCGCCAAAAGGTTCAATAGGTCGTCCTCATATTGCAAGAGCAATAACTTCTTGTGGCGGTAGTTCTAATATTATGGAAGCATATGCAAAATTTATCAATAATAATTCAGATGTTTACATAGAGAGGAAAACTGTTTCTCCACATGATGCTGTTGAAATAATATCAGAAGCCGGTGGAATACCTGTATTCGCTCATCCAATTGATGTTGATATTGCAGATAGTTTAACTTGTGAGCTTGTTAATTACGGATTAAGAGGAATTGAAGCTTATCATAGAAAGCATTCTCCGGCCGCTGTTGAGCATTTTTCAACATTGGCTGAACAATATGGTTTAATTGTAACAGGTGGTTCTGATTTCCATGCGCCATCTATGAACCATGGCACAATATTGATGGGTAAAAATTTTGTGCCTGATTGGATTTATGATAAATTAATCCTTGAAAAGAAAAAAATAGATATGATTTAAAAATCTTTTTCAAGATATTCAAAGAATTTATGGAATTTTTTATTTAAAAGTTCCACATTTTCTTCTTCGTCTATTTCTATTGTTAGTGTTGGAATTTGTCTTTCAACCCCGCAATATGTACCAAAACTTCCTGGGGTAGGATAGCCTATATCATTGCTTGTTGGGTATCCTATTATTCTGCTTGCAACTTCTGCTAAATTTTTTGCAGGCCCATCATAGTTTACTACTTTGTAGGGTGAATGAATTGTTATTATTGCGCTAAAATCGTGTTCGTTTATTAATTGCACTAAAAATTGTGTTTCTTTTTCGCTATTTGGTTTGTATCCTCCAAAATAGTCACTTTTGGGGTCGCCTAGTGTCCAGTTTTTAGTTGGAAAATTTCTGTTAAGGTCAACATTATTTGAATTTTTTCTTTTTTTTGAGGGGTTTAATTTTGGAATGTAGAAAACATTGTTATTGGAGATAGTATTTTTTTTGAGGTATGAATTTATAAAATATTCTCCTTGAGTTTCATCTCCGTGGAAAACTCCAATTACAAGAATTTTTTTATTTGATGTGTTATTTTCTTTTTTTATTAATTTAATTTCGTTTGCCATTTTATCAACAAAATATAGCTTGTGCTATAAGCACAAGCTATAAATGCAGTTATCTTATTAACCTATTCTTTGAAACATATATCCAATGCCTCGAGCTGTTAAAATTAGTTCGGGGTTAGCAGGATCTGTTTCTAATTTTGAGCGCAATCTTGATATGTGTACATCAACTACGCGTGTATCAATCCTGTGATCTGGCGGATATGCCCATACATGTTGAAGAATTTCATTCCTTGAATAAGCTGTTCCAGAGTTATTTACAAGTAATTCCAACAAGCTAAATTCCATACCGGTAAGACGAATTCTTTCGTTTTTGCGATATACTTGTCTTCTGGCTGTGTCGATTTTAATGTTTCCTGTAGTAATAACATTTTTTGTTGTTTTGCCTGTTGGAATGGTAATGTCTTTGTTTACAGTTCTTCTTAAAACTGCTTTAACACGTGCTTCAAGTTCTTTTGGGCTGAATGGCTTAATTACATAATCATCAGCGCCTAATTCCAAGCCTGTAATTCTTTCTGACACATCTCCTAAAGCTGTTAAAATGATAATGGGGACATCTGACACTCGTCTGATTTCTCTTGTTACTCCATAGCCATCCATTTTTGGCATCATAACGTCAAGAATAACTATATCAGGATTTGTCTTGTTGAATAATTCAACTGCTTCTTCGCCGTCTTCTGCTGTTACGACATTGTATCCTGCCATTTTTAGGCGAGTTTCAAGAATTCTTCTAATACTTGCTTCGTCATCTACAACTAAAATTTTCTGTTTTGAATCAGTTTGCTCTTGGACGTCTTTGGTCATTTTTCTTCCTTACTTATTCGTTACTTTTAACATTACAAAATATTTATTTTTTTTAACTAATATTAACATAAATTAATTTTTTTTGCAAAAAAAATGCCCGCATATTGCGAGCAATTTTGGTTATATTTATAAATTAGGATTTGGAGTTAGTTTATTAGCTTAATTTTATTGTGTTATTTTGAATTTCTTGGCTTATTGAACTTTTTAGTTGTTCTAGCTCAGCTTGTTCAGATTCAACTAATGTTTCTAATTCTGTTTGCTTATCTTGCATTTCTTTTTCTTTTTCATTTAATAGTGGAGCAAAGTAATTTTCTGCAAATTCTTTCAAAGCTTCTTCGTAAAATTCTTGATACATCATTTCTGTATTCAAGTTTCCGCTTTCATCATAGTATAGTTGTGCTTGAGCAGCTAATGACGGATTGTTGTAATATTGTTCTTGAGTTACTGTTCCATATGCTTCAGCATAATAATCGGTTTGTTCTTGTGCCATTTGTGCTGCAACTTCGTTTGAGTAACCCATAAAATCAAGTGCATCACCAAATAAATCTTTTCCCACGGAAGCAATTTCTGATGGAGTAATAGAACCATCTCCAATTGCTGTTGAAAAACTTGACAATCTTCTTAATTGATTTGTTAATTGTAATTTTTCGTAAGTGTGATCATTGATACTTCTTTGAAGTTCACACCTTCTTAATGACATAATTAACCACGCCATAATGTTACACTCCTAACCTAATTTAATTTTTAAACTAACCTTACAATATAATAAAGTATTTTTTAATTCTAAAATTG
>CALURR010000041.1 GCA_944323195.1 Candidatus Gastranaerophilales bacterium | reverse complement strand
AGTCTAACACTCAAAACTTGAAAATATGTCGCTTTGCTCCTATTTTCTTACGTTTTTTGGTATACCGACCTCTAAGCTTTGAACGAGTTCAAAAGCTAAGAGTCTGGCATCCCTTGCTAATAAAAAGAGGCTTAGAAATAAGCCTTTTTTTTAATGCCAATCGAGAATTTGCTCATATAAAACGACACTTAAAATAAAATCATAACAATTGTAAATTTTTCTAAAAAATCAAGCAATAATCAGATGTCAGCATAGTTAAAATTTGCATAACGGAGAAAAATATGAATATAACAAACAGTATTGCAAATTACCACTACAATTTTAAACCAAACAACAACAAAACACTTAAAAACTACGCCAATCTTTGTCCCCTAAGTAAAGATACAATTTCTTTTGGTACAAAAATAAGTCAAGATGAAGATGCCATAAACTTGAATTGGATTGACGATAAAAATGTTAAAAAAGCAATTGCCAGAATTTTTTCTGATGGACATGCCAGACTAACAAGAAAAGAAATACTAAGTCTTTTAAAATATTTTAATTATGAATTAAAAAGAAGTACAGGAGACGAACAATATAAACATAAATATCTAGATGTTCCTTGTATTTATACAATGAAAGCAGAAGAGCCAAGACCGGCAATTTCATGTACCAATGAATTTAAAATTGCCTTTAGAATCATCAACAAAACAGGTGGCGAACTATTACTTTCTGATACAATTTTACCTGATGAAAAAATTGAAAGTTTCAATGCCACAATTCAAGATTGTCCTAATGAACAAAAAAATCCATACAGGCTAAAGTTAGAAGCCCATAAAAAACTAAATTCCGAAAAAGAAAATACTTTATTAAACCAAAGTCAATCTGTTAAACACAATAAAAAAACAATCGAAAGATCTTGTATTGCATCTATTGAAGAGGCCAAAATGCGCTTTTTCAAAGAATATTATCTAGAAGCAAAAAACACAATCCAAACTTATAAGCAAAATTGTCCACATACTGAAAGTTCAAAAAATACTTTAGCTCAAGCCGAAAGAATGCTGGGCGAGCTTTTAAGAGAAATTAGTTCTCTGGAATATTCAAAAGGAGATGACAATATTGCTTGTCAGAAAAAAATTGAACAGTTGGAAGAAAGTCTTGCCTCATCTTGGTTTGATATTAGTTCTTTAGTTGAAAATGAAATTGAAAGAACTAAAACCCCTCAAATATCATTGCTGGCATAAATAAAACCACAACTATCTTACAATTTGCTAAATTTTATATTATTTAATATTATTTTAGTTTTTTCAATATCGGGCAATTTTGAGCTTATTTGCCTTGGCTTTACGCCGTCTTTACCTAAAGCCCATCTAAAGCCTGCTTGCAATCCAACACCGTTTCTGCCTCCGTTCGTAAAATATACTTGAAAAAAGGCACCAAACTTATCTTTCCACCTTTTTTGAACACCCAATCCATATCTTACATATGGCTTAACAGATAATTCAGGAAGTGCAACATCATTGGCTTTAAAATTTGTATCATCCAAAACATTCCAAGCTACAGACACAGATAAATATGGTTGAAACAAATCCTTAAAATTTCCAATCATTTTAATTTGAGGCTCAATATGTAAGGCATTTAAAGGGCTTGTATTTATTGATACATTGTTATTGTACAAATAATCAAAAGTATTAATAAAAGAATAAGAAGTCATTATACTAGGCTGTATTATAAATTTATTTTTAAACAATGGTATATTTACACCTGTTTTTTGAGCAACCCCTGCATTTAACATTGCAAAATCGCTATCTCCAAAATACGCATTTGCTTTTGCACAGTTTGCACCAACAGAAGCGCTCCATAAAGAAAAGAAATCTTTTTTATAAAAAGCTAAAGTTCCCCCTATGAACCCTCCATTATTATATACCCCTACACCATCATAAGCCTGATGAGAACCGTTGTATCCGCCATAGCCACCATACAAAAACTTCCACCCTCTTTTTAAATTTAACAATTTGCTTTCACCACCAAACATTCCCCCATAAGCAACATTAGAAACATCAGGGCCTCCTCTTAAAGCTACTTTTTCAAAAGTAGTATAAGGTTTAAACCATAAACCATTTCTCTGCTCCGGAATAGATAAAGGAGAATATGTAAATTGTTCATTTTCGACATAACTATATTTATTATAATTTTCAAGAGCTATTTTTTTATTATTATCAATAATCAAAACCATATCAAGATTTGAAAATACATTATTAAAAACATCAACCTGAGCTAAATATCCAGCTAATTGTGACGCCACCATTGAAGATAGTATTCCCGAATTAAAGCCTTCTCTTGTAAAATCAAAATAGCCATTTGATGAATTATATGATGATAAATAATTATAAATCGGTGTTTGTATAGTTTCAGATTTATATTCTACATTATTTTTCAAAACCGAATCAGCAAAAGGAATAGCAATATAATCTCCTGTTGGAGCTCCAATAAAAGAAAGCCGCGGAATATTTATGTTGCCTGCACCTGTCAACTGAGAAGCATTAACAGTATCCATAGTTTTTGAATTAAAATCAACATCAGGATAAATGTTTGCCTTACCAGACAAAGTTAAAATTCCAAAATCAATATTATCAATTTGTTTATTTTGCATATTAAAATTAACACCATTAGCAAAATCAGTCATTTTGGCTTGGAAATAAGAACTATTTGGCAAAAGATTTACAGTTCCTTTGATAAATGCAAAAATACCTGCATAATTTGAATTATTGCCTCCTAAATTCAAAACCCCATCATCATTTTTATAAATATGACCACTTCCCCTAATTCCATCTAAAATATTTGTCGTTCCATCTCCATCAAAATTTAAAGTATTCATTGAAAATATATCATTTTTTCCGCTTGAATCTACATTATTCTTAAACGTTGAATTGATAATTGTAACAACTCCTTCATTACCTATTGCACCACCTCTGTCATTTTGTGCAGTTAAATTATTATTTTCAAATAAAGAATTTTCAATTATTATATTTCCATTTCCGTAATTATAAATTGCACCTCCTGAAGCATCAATGTCCGAAGAAATGTAATTATTTTTGAAAACAGAATTTAAAATTTTTAAATTTGAGTTATTGTGAATTGCTCCTCCATAAACAAAAGAGGATGAATTTCCCAATATATGATTATCTCCAAAATAACAATTTTCTATATTCATATTTCCGGTATTATAAATACTTCCTCCATATAAATACACACCTGTAGAATTGGTTGACACATAATTATTATTAAATAACGTATTTTTAATATCCATATTAGCGCCGCTTCCATTATATACAGCACCTCCAAACGAAACAGCCGAACCTATTGTATGATTATTATTAAAGATAGAATCAGAAATAAGCATTGTATTTGCACCGGATTCATTACCGACAGCTCCGCCTTGTGCGCTTGCGCCATTGGCATAATTACCATCAAACAATGTAGAATTAATTGAAATTCTACCATTGTTCATATTATAAACAGCACCGGCTACAGCAAAATTGACTCCTTGCGAATCAGCATAATTTCCAGCAAAAGCAGCATTGGTTATATTTGTAATTCCGGATGTATTATAAATTGCACCTGCAAAATAAGAATTATTATATAATTGCCCTTTACAGTTTAATATCTTCAAATTATTGAAATCACTGCCCTCACTTAATACAAAACCACCAAAACTATCTTTTCCATCTATACTATAATTTTGACCAACAAAGGTTAAATCCTTAGTATAAAAACTGTTTCCAATAGACTCATCTGAAGTTAAATCGTTGATTATAGTTACTGTATCCCCGCTAACACTATCCACTCCGGATTGTATTAGCTCATTAAAGCTGGCAACGTCAATATTGTTTGCATATGTTTTTGAAAACACCAAAATAAAACAAATAAAAAATAAAATCCTCATTTTCATATTCCAATAATATTAATCATTTGTTTGTATTTGAATTAGATAAGAGGGTAATCCAGAATTATTATTTTTAAAAATAATCAAGCATCAAAACAATGATAACAATAAGCAGCTCTTGCAAAATAACAATATTCAAAATAAAATTGAATAAGAATAATAACTTTATTTGATTTTTGTTTAATATCAGGAGTTGAGCAATGACAATAAGCGTGGTTGTACCAATATATAACACAAGCATTTATTTATCAAAATGCTTAGAAAGTCTTATCAACCAAACATATAAAGATATTGAAATAATTTGCATTAATGATGGTTCAACCGATAATTCATTAGAAATTTTAAATAAATTTCAAAAAAAAGACAATAGAATAAAAATTATCACTCAAGAAAACCAAGGACTTTCAGCTGCAAGAAATAAAGGTATTGTTGAAGCAAATGGAGAATATATAAGTTTTATTGATAGCGACGATTGGGTTGATTTAGATTTTTTTGAAAAATTAATTACTGCTCTAGAAAAAGAACATGCCGATATTGCAGCAGGAAGCATTATAAGAGCAAGAAAAACTTTTTCAAAACCAAGAATCAAATACGAAAAAGAAATTATTGCACAAACCTTTGAAGAAAAAATCAAACTTTGTAATATTCCAAAATGTTGTTACGTATGGAATAAAATCTACAAATCCTCAATCGTAAAAGAAACCTTATTTAAAGTTGGATCTTATTTTGAAGATGTATTATGGACCCCTCAAATATTAAAAAAATCAGGCAAGATGGTTTGTGTACCTAATGTCAATTACTATTACAGGGCAAATTCATCCTCCATCGTCAAAAAGAAACAAACCCCCAAAAAACAACAAGATGCATATTTGGCTAAAAAATTTTTAATACATTTCCTCAAAGAAAATAATATTAATCTTTCAAAAAAAGAAAGCACTATAATAAAATCTCTTAAATATTTCAACAACTTTCTAATTATGAGAGTAAAAGAATGTGAAAATACCCAAAAATACTATCTTTTTGGATTTTTGCCAATTTACAAAAAAACCCTAAAAACTCCAACTATAAAAGACAATACATTTATAGTATGGGAACCTTGTTCAAAATCTCATTCCGAAGTAGTCCCAGGATATTGCAAATATTTATTAGACCTAGGTTACCATGTTAGTGTTTTAGTTACCCCTGAAAGATATAAAGAAGGTCTTTTTTCAAGATTTCAAGATAAAAACTTAACCCTAAACAAACTAACCCAAAAAGAAATAAAAGAGTTTTTCAAAAACACCCCAATCAATAACGTCAAAGGGGTTATGGTTACAACAGTCGGTAAAATCTGTGATTGTATTCATTACGACCAAGCCTATAGTGCATTTTACCCTGATACAGACAAAAAAAAGCTTCTTTTTGTTGAACATGAGGCAAGTTTTGCACTGGATAGAAATTCATGGAAAGAAGATTTAATTACTCTTAGAAAACTCAACTACAAAAATGGCAAATCAATTGTAATTAATCCTCATTATTTTGGAGAAGTAAAAATAACAGACAAAAATCCCGATATAACCAATTTTATTACCATTGGAGCTATTAAACCTAACAAGAAAAATTCTAAAATGATTATAGATTCATTTTATGAAATATACAAAAGAGGATACAGGAACTTCAAAGTAACTGTTGTCGGAAAAGGCAATCTTAAGCATTTGCCAAAAGAATTACACAAATTCTTCGACATAAAAGGCAGACTTCCTTTTGACAAAATGTACAATGAAATCGAAAAAGCAGATTTTATGTTAACTTCATATAACGAAAACGACCCTGAGCACATAAGATATAATACTTCAGGCACAAGCGGAAACTTTCAATTAATGTATGGTTTTTTGAAGCCATGTATAATTACTCAAGGTTTCGCCCCTATCAATGGATTAAACAGTGAAAATGCAATCTTATATAAAAAAGAAGAAAATTATCCTGATGCTATCGAAACAGCAATAAATATGGATAACACAACATATAAAATAATGCAAAATAAATTAAAAGAATACGAAGTTGAACTTTATAAAACTTCTTTGGAAAATTTAAAAAAAATTATTAATTAATTCATTCGTTTTCTGTTAATAAATTTAATTTTCGTGGCACTATAAAACTGTAGGTAGCGTGTATATTTGGGTGCATAAAACCAAACAAAGTTAAGGAACGGAAATGAGCAATATATCTTTAATTACAGGTTTTAGAGAATTCTTAAAAGAATTAAATGAAACATCAGATAAAAACTACAACACAAGTAGTTCATCAAACATTTTTCAATATGGTGATGAATTTAAGCAATTTTTAAAAGAAAGCTTAAATATCGATGCTTCATCAATATTTTCTAAAAGTGTCAGCGACATTATGGACATGAAAGTTGTTGACGGGCAACTTGTAGATGATAAAGAATATCAATACTACCTAAAAGAGGGCAAACTTCCAACCGAAGAAGAATTAAGTCTCTACGACTCAGAAATTTCCCAACAACAAACACAAGCAACAGACGAAACATCTCAAAAGTCACTTTACGACTTATTAGACGATTCTTCAGAAGACCCCTTTGGCGATATTATGGTAGATATATTAAATGTATTTTTACAAGATGACAACATCAAAGGTTATCTTGATAAAAATAGCAGCGGAGAACTTGACGAAAGCGAAGTATACAGTTTTTTAACAAGAATAAAAGGACTTGATAACGATAGAACAAATGTATCACTTGATGATGTGCTTTTGGGCATAAATGAACTAACAAAACAAATTAAAAACGAAAGATTAAACGAATTTGTATATGGTTCACAAGACAAAATGACAAGCGAAGAAAGAAGACAAGCAGCAAGAGATGCAATTGAAAGCAAAGCTTCACAAAGATCAAGCAGAAGCGAAAGAACTCAATATGCAAGATCTCAATACTCATTAAGCAATTCATCAAGTACAACAAGAAGTGCCTCTTATACAACTTCATATGATTTAGCTTCTTCATCATCAAACAATGTAAGCAAAGAAGAATTACAACAAGAACTCGCAACAGCACAAAACACATTAGCTGAAAAACAAACAAAATATAATGAAATTTTAAACGAAACAGACAGCGAAATAAAAACAAAAAAACAAAGCGTAAATGATTTATATAACAATTATCAAACAGAATTAAAAAACAAAGATTCAGCTTTAAGCGAACAAATAAAAGAAGCAAATGAAAAAGTTGAAGCGCAAAAAAATATAGTTGCACAAAAAGAACTTGCAATAACTCAACAAGAATTGCTAATTACAAATCTTGAAGTAAGTTATGAAACAGCAACTACTAACAGGCAAACTCTTGAAACACAATTAAGCAATCTCCAAACATCGCTTTCAAGTGCACAAGACGAAGAAAAATCTGGTATACAAAACAAGATTTCAAGTCTTCAAAATGAAATAAATACAGCCAAAACAAAAGAACAAGAATTAAAAGCACAAGTTGATGAAGCTAATGCACAATATGAAAAATTAAAAGAAGAAAAAAACCAAGAAGAAATGACTTTAGCACAAAAACAAGAGGTTAAAGCAGGGTTTGAAAATAAATCACTAGAACAATACCCTGAACTTCAAGAATACTTAGATGCCTACAAAAATGCTAAAAGCTCATTTGAAACAGAAAAACAAACAACTCTACAAAATGCAAGAGTTGAGCTACAAAGTGCTCAAGAAAAAATAGATGAAATCCAAAAATCACTTGCTGCTCTAGAAACACAAGAAACACTAAAAACCCATGCTATAGGTGGATTATCTGATTACAATGAAGAAAAAGGCATGGACTTAGTCAACGCCGCTATGGCGCTTCATGGCAACAACCATACTTCAGGCAAACAATGCGGAAAAGGCGTAGGTGAATCCATTGAAGCAGCATTCGGCTATAGACTATATGGTGATGGCTACGAATGGGCGCAAAATCTTGCAGGTCGTTCAGACTGGGAAGAAGTAACAGAAGAAATCTCTCCTGATGAGCTAACTTCTCTTCCTGCAGGTGCCGTTGTAAGCTGGAGTCAATATGATGGAGGTCCATACGGTCACGTATTTATATCAGACGGACAAGGACATGAAATCTCTGACTTTGTAGGAAATATCTCTGTAGATAATTTCATTAATAAAGGTGCAACCTATAGAGTATTTATTCCCGTCTAATCGCAAATATAGCCCTTAATTGCTGTTTTGGCTGCTGTATAAGGACTTGCTAAGTATATAAAACCGTTTGTATTTCCCATTCTTCCTTGGAAGTTGCGATTTTGTGTTGCAAGGCAAACTTCACCATCACCCAAAATACCACCATGCACCCCAACGCAAGGTCCGCAACCTGCCGGTAAAAAGTTTGCACCGGCTTCAACAAAAATATCCAATAGACCCTCTTTTGAAGCTTGAAGATATATGTCCCTACTTGCAGGAACAACAATTAAACGAACTTCAGGATGAACTTTATGTCCTTTTAAAATATTTGCCGCAATTCTTAAATCTTCAATTCGACCATTTGTGCAAGTGCCTATAAACACCTGATTTACCTTGACATCATTTAATTCAGATGCTTTTTTAACATTATCAACAGTATGAGGACAAGATACCATTGAATCTATCTTTGAAGCATCAATTTCAATAATTCTTTCATACTGAGCATCATCATCCATTTTAATTTCTCTAAACTTATCTTCTCTTTTTCTGGATTTTAAAAACTCATATGTTTTCTCATCTGTTTCAAATAATCCGGCTTTAGCACCTGCTTCAACAGCCATATTTGCAAGTGTAAAGCGTTCTGACATGGACATATTCTTAATTGTTTCACCACAAAATTCCAATGCTCGATATGTAGCCCCATCTGCACCAATTAAACCTATTAAATAAAGCATTAAATCTTTTGAACAAGAATTATATTTAAATTCTCCGTTTACGACAATTTTATACGAACTTGGAACCTTAAACCAAGTTTTACCATAAGCCATAGAAACAGCAATATCGGTTGAACCCATACCGGTTGCAAAAGCACCCAAAGCGCCTGATGTACAAGTATGAGAATCGGCCCCTACTAGGATTTCCCCTGGGTTAACAAAATCTTCAACCAATCTTTGATGACAAACACCACAGCCAATATCCTGCAAAACCGCACCATATTCTTTCGCAAATTCACGGATTTTATTATGTGCGTTTGATAATTCTTTTCTAGGTGAAGGTGCTGCATGATCTATAAAAAGAATAGTTCTTTTAGGATTAAATAAAGACTTGTTCAATTTTTTAAACTCATCAATAGCCAATGGGCCTGTTCCATCCTGCGTTGCACAAACGTCAATATTTGCTATAACCAATTCGCCAATTTCAACTTTTTTATTACTGTGCTCAGAAAAAATTTTTTGTGCAAGTGTTTGACCCATATGCTATACCTCTTAACTCTACAGAACTATTATAAATCAAAAAAAGAATATTAATATATTTATATGATAACAAATATCTTGTTTTTTACGATAATAAAGCAATAAATTAGGAGTTTTATAACATTTATGGATATAGCAGCACTAATAGGTACATTTCTCGGTATAACCTTTATACTTCTGGGTCAAGCTCTTGAAGGCGGAAATATCGGACAATTACTTCAAATTACAGCAGCCTTCATTGTTGTCGGTGGTACAGCAGGGGCAGTATTTTTAAGTTTTCCCATAGAAGATTTTAAAACAGCCGGACATTGTATCTATATGGTATATTTTGGCAAATCGCCAAATCTTGAAACATTAATAACAGAAATTGTGGCTTATGCCCAAAAAGCAAGAAAAGAAGGTGTTATTGTCTTAGAAAAAGAAGCAAAAAACGCCTCACACCCATTATTAACTCTTGGGCTGGAAGCTGTTGCCGATGGCGCCGATCCGACTTTAGTTAAAGATATGATGGAAACTCAATTATCTCAACTGCAAGAAAAAATAGGGGCTGGCGCAAAAGTTCTTGAATCAGCAGGCGGCTATTCACCAACACTAGGTATCATTGGTGCCGTATTAGGTTTGATTCAAGTTATGCAAAACCTTTCTGACCCATCTAAATTAGGTGCCGGTATCGCTGTTGCATTCGTTGCTACAATTTATGGTCTGGTTGTTGCAAACCTTGTAACAATACCTTATTCAACAAGAACAAAAAGAAAATATGCAAGAATTTTTACCTCAATGGAATTAATGATTGAAGGAATTCTATCTATCCAAGCAGGCGAATCACCGGCCTTGATTGAGAGAAAACTTGAATGTTATCTTGTAGATAAAAAAACAAAAAAAGAGGCTAAAGCTTAATGGCAAGAAAAAAACCACCGGAAGAACATGAAAATCTGGAACGTTGGCTTGTTTCTTATGCCGACTTTATGACACTGCTATTTGCAACTTTTGTTGTTTTATATGCCCTAGCTCAATCTGACGTTAATTCGTTTAAGGGCATAGAAGAAGCTCTAAGAAAAGCTTTTAGTCAAAATATTTTTGATAATCAAGAAAATATTATGGATGGCCAAGATTCAATTCTGGAAGGTCAACAAGGGGCAATGAACCCCTTGATGCTTGAATATATGAGCCAAAAATACGAACAATCTTCTTATGAAGAAATAAAAGAAGATATAGAAAAATTAAAACAAGACGGTGTAAGTGCCGAAATAGATGAAAAAGGACTGGTAATAAGATTTAGCGAACATGCGCTTCAATTTGAATCAGGCACAGCAGAACTTACGCAAAAATCCAAAGAAACACTGGCTACAGTTGCAAATATCATAAAACAAAAGTTTTCTATTCATTATATACAAGTTGAAGGACATACAGATTCTAATCCTGTTACAAACAAAATAAAATACCCTTCTAACTGGGAATTATCAGCAGCCAGAGCAAGTAGTGTCGTAAGATTTTTAATTCATAACAGCGGCTTTAATCCAAAACTATTTAGTGCAGTAGGTTACGCCGACACAGTTCCAATTGCTTCTAATTCAACACCACAAAATCGAGCTAAAAACAGAAGGGTTGAAATTGTTGTTTTGAAAAATAAATTAAAAACTCTTTCAGACAAAAATATGCAAGAAATCCTAAAAGAAGCCAAAGTTTTACAAAAAAAAGAACAACTTAAAAAAAGAACTCAACCATCAGAAGCAATTGAAAACCTTGTAGGAAATGACAAAGAGCTTCTTGATAATGTTATAGATATTTCAGGTCGTTACGAAAATGAAAACAAACGACTAAAAAACCTTGAAGAAGATACCTATACTCAGGATAGTAAAAAACCCGAATTTATGGAGTAAATTATGAAAGATAATGAGTATTTTGCAATATTTGGCGGTGGAGGAATTAGGGGAATTTGCTATTGCGGCGCATACAAAGCACTGCTTGAAAACAATATTAAACTAACAGGATATGCAGGCAGCTCCATAGGCGCTGTTTTTGCCTCTTTAATTGCCTTTGGATATAGCTATGATGAAGTTTATGAAATAATGTCCAAAACAGGTTTTGAAATGTTTATTGATATTAACATAGATTTTAAAAAAGATTTAGCTATTTCAAAAGGCAAAATATTCTACGACTGGATGAAAGAACAACTTGAGAAAAAATACTATGGTGAAATATATGAAAAAGATAAAATGCCGCCTGTAAAATTTTGCGATATTAAAAATAAACTTGTGATTTATTCTGTAGATTTAACATATTTAAAATTTAAAGAATTTTCATGTGAAAAAACTCCCGATTTCGAAGTAGCACAAGCAATAAGAGCAAGTGTTTCTATGCCGGGGTTATTTACGCCATTAGAGTATGAAAATAGTCTAATTGTAGATGGGGATTTATTAAAATCGACTCCATTATGGAGAGTTAGCAACACAATAAAAGATTTAGATGAAAGAATTTTAGAATTTAGACTTGAAGACAATGAAACACCCAAAAAAATAGAAAACTCTCTTGGATACCTAAATAGAGTTTATAATGCTATTTCAGGGTTTGCAACAGACTATATTATAGATTTATATAAAGAAAAAGATAAATTTGACTACATTAAAATAAATACACCTGATGTATCTGTGGTTGATTTTTTAATGTCAAAAGAAAAAAAGCAAGAACTGCTTGATATTGGTTATCAAACAACAAAAAAATACTTACAAGAATTTTTACCCCAAAAAAGAAAAAAAATTAGCCTAAAATATAAAGAACTCTTAAAGCTTTTAATTAAATTTCAAAAAGAATTTTCAAAAACAAATATAATAAATTCCTATTTGTGTTTATGTGAAATTTTTGTTTATCTTTGCGAACAAAAACAATACATGGATACTAAAATATACAACCAAATACTAAATTTTAAAGAAAACTACGCGAAAAACTACAAAAAAATAAACTTCTTTGGAATTAAATCTGCAATATCCTCAAAAAAAGAAGAATTATCAAAACAATTAATCGAAATAAATAAACTTGTTGCGCAAAAAATAGAAAATTAATTTTAATATCTTCTATGCAATACAGCTATCAAAGTATCTTCAAAATTTTTCAAAATCGCTTTTCTTTTTGGTGAATTCTGAACAATTATAGAAAAAACTAAATTTTTGTTTTTTCTTGTTGTGACAATTCCGACAATGGAAGACATATTTGAAAGAGTACCTGTTTTAACTTTTAAATTATCTTTAAGAAAAACTAATCTGTCTTTCATTGTTCCTTCATCAGCACCCACCATTAAATCTTTTATATTTGTTTCATTTAGAAGCATAATAAAAGAATTAACAATAAATTCAGAATTTAAAAGATTATACCTTGAAACTCCACTGCCATCGGTTATAACAATTCCTTCAGTTAAATATTTTGAATAAATATCATTGAACATTTTTATTGCATCATCAAAAGATGCACTTTTAGAATAATTTATATATTTTGCAGCAGCAACTTTAAATACAACTTCTGCACAAAAATTATCAGATCCATATAAAATATCCTTCGAAACTTCTTTAATATCATGAGCAACATAAGCAAGTTTTCTGACATTAGAAGGCATTTTTTTAGCAGTAATTTTTTTGAAGAATTTAATATCATTTTTTGCTATTGCATTTTGAACCTTGATATTAAAATTAATTTCCGGATTTAATACAGGCAAATCTATGATTTCATCCTGCACAACAGTTCCTTGAAAATTAATTATAGAAGAATTATCACCATAAAGCCTTTTTATTTCTACCTTTTGATTTTCAGCCAATTTTAATTGATTAATAACAGGAATTTTATAATCATCGTTTTGAATAATATCAACTTTTGTTGCTAAACTTGAACGTTTAATAGCAATTTGGGTTTTATTTTTATTAACGATATATGGTGTTATCGCTCTTTGATTTGGCCAAGTATCTTCCTCCATCCAGCCCTTTGGATAAGGAGTTTTATCTATTATAGAATCATCAATATAAATATTATTAATTTTTGTTATATCAAAATTTGACTTTAATTGAAAAAATAAATCATTTAAATCAGCTTGGCTCAACAAAGTATCGCCACCCAATTTTAAATAAATATTATTCTTATCATCTTTAAATAATGCTGTTTCAAATTTATAATCTTCGCCTAAAACCTTATAAGCAGCTCCGAAAGACAATAATTTCAGAGTGCTTGCAGGATTTAGAAGTTTTTGTTCATTTTTTTTATATATTACATCATCCTTGTCAATATTTTCAACAAACACACTGACAGTTGATTTGAGCTCAAAATTGGCATCATTTATGCATTTATCTATACTATTTGCAAAAGTCGGAATAGCCAACAAGAAAAAAACAAATATGGAAACTAAAAATTTCTTCATTAATAAAGTTCCTCAACAGCTGCTATTCGCCCTTTTACAGCACTTGCTGCAGCAACATAAGGACTTGCAAGATAAATTTTTGAACTTGTATCACCCATTCTGCCAACAAAATTACGATTTGTTGTTGAAACACAAACTTCATTCGGTGCCAATATGCCGCAATGTCCGCCCAAGCAAGGTCCGAAAGTTGGTGTTGAAATTGCAGCACCGGCTTCTATTAAAGTTTGATAATATCCAAGCTCAATCGATTTTAAAATTATATCTTGAGTTGCAGGGAAAACGATTAAACGAACGTCAGGATGGACTTTTCTATTTTTTAAAATCTCGGCAGCCATTTTTATATCTTCCAAGCGGCCGTTTGTGCAACTTCCAATCACAACCTGATCAATTTTGATATTATCCTTTATTGCTTCACTTATAGGATGAGTGTTCTCGGGCAAATGAGGATAAGCAACAGTAGGTTCAATTTTAGATACATCATATTCAATGACACGTTCATATTTTGCATCATCATCACTTTTTAAAAACAAAGGTTCTCTAATTGAACGGTTTTTTAAATATTCTCGAGTAATTTCATCAGGTTCAATAATTCCGTTTTTAGCACCGGCTTCAATTGCCATATTGCAAATAGTAAATCTTCCATCCATGTCCATTTGCCTTATAGCTTCGCCACAAAACTCAAGCGTCTTATATAGTGCACCATCAACCCCAATATCACCTATTAGATGAAGAATTAAATCCTTAGCTGTTACATATTTATTCAATTTACCATTAAAAATTACCTTAATAGCAGATGGAACCTTAAACCAAGTTGACCCTGATGCCATAGCACAACCTAAATCAGTCGAACCAACGCCTGTTGAAAAAGCACCCAAAGCACCGTATGTACACGTATGAGAATCAGCGCCGATTATTAAATCTCCTGATGTTACAATTCCCTTTTCAGGTAAGAGTGCATGTTCAATACCCATTGAACCAACATCAAATTTATGAGTCAAATCCTGTTCTTTTGTAAAATCTCGCAACGCTTTTGCTTGAATAGCAGACTTAATGTCTTTATTGGGAGTAAAATGATCAGGAACAAGAATAACTCTTGATTTATCAAAAACAGATTTTAGATTAAATTCCCTAAATACCTCAATCGCAATAGGACCTGTAATATCATTTGCCAATGTAATATCTATATTTGCTTCCAATAAATAGCCTGCTTGAACACATTCTTTATTAGAATGAAGAGCAAATATTTTTTCTGTTATTGTCATTGGCTTTATTTGAGTCATTTTATTTTCCTTGTTTTGCCTTTATATCCAAAAGATTATTGTGAGCAATCACATAAGCGGCACATGATCTTGCGTTATGCAAATACCATGCACAACTTTCTTGCAAGCAAACCTTAGGATCAAGACTGCCTGCAGACATTAGAGGACAATATGGAATTTTTTTTCTGTTTATTTCAGATGCCATAAAATTTTTCCTTACAATTTAGCTTTTTCTAATTCTATACCTTGTTTAATTAAATTACATTTTGTTTCATCACATCTTTTTTCTTCTTGTTTGTATATTTTAGTTCTATTGATTACTTCATCAAAATCAATTAAATGAGCGTCAAAATCAGGACCATCAACACATGCAAATTTTACTTCATTTCCAACAGTTAATCTGCAAGCACCGCACATACCTGTGCCATCAACCATTATAGGGTTCATTGAAGCTTCAGTTTTAATTTTATATGGACGTGTTAATTCTGCAACTGCTCTCATCATTGGCATTGGACCAACCGCAATAACATAATCAACTTTTTCGCTATCGATTATTTTTTTAGCAACTTCTGTTGTAAATCCTTTAGTTCCATAAGAACCGTCATCAGTTGTAATATGTAATTCAGAGCAAGCATGTTTCATCTTGTCTTCCCAGAAGATTAAATCTTTTGTTCTTGCACCCATAACCATATGAACCTTGTTTCCGGCTTCTTTAAATGCTTTTGCAATCAAATAACAAGGTGCTGCGCCATAACCCCCTGCAACACAAATAACTGTGCCATATTTTTCAATATGAGTAGGACATCCCAAAGGCCCTACTATATCTTCGATACAATCACCAACATCTAAAGAGGCAAGTTTTTTTGTAGTATAGCCAACTGCCATATAAACAATAGTTAAAATTTCATTTTGTCTATCATAGTCAGCAATAGTCAAAGGGATACGTTCAGAATTTTTATCGGTTCTTAAAATAATAAATTGTCCGGCTTTAGCATTTTTAGTAATAAAAGGTGCCTTAACTTTTATCTCAAATTGATTTGTACATAATTCTTTTTTATATAGAATTTCATATCCCATTTTAAACTTTCCTCCAAATGTAATCCTGCTAGAAATATAATATATTAAAAATAGCTCTTTGTCATAATGTATTTAGTATTGTTAAATTTATATTATATATTTTTGCAATAATAATTTTTTTAATGCTTTTGCATGTATCGCTTGAGGCTCAATTTTTAACAGTCTTTCAAGGTATTCCAATGATTTATGATAATTTTTTAATTTCTTTTGAGCTGCAGCCATAGCAAAAAGTGCATCAACAAAATTCTCATCAAGCTCAAGAGCTTTAGTTAAATCATTAATTGCTTTTTCAACTTGCGCAGCATCTGAATCTTTATTCTCTAATATAATTTTAGCTCTGTTATAATAAGCATCTGTCATATCAGGATTTAGTTTTATAGCTTTAGTATAATCCAGCATAGCTTCATTTAATTTATTTAAAGCATGGTATGCTACGGCTCTATAAAAATAAGAAACAGCAAAATCATTTTTTAATTCTATTGATTTTGAAATTAATTCTATTGCATTACTATAATTACCATCTTGAACATTATATATACCTTCATCAAGATATTTTTTAAAATCTTTTCGAGTCATCAATTTACCTCATATAACAAAATTTTAACATAATAAAATTTTTGTTGAAATTTATCTTAAATTAATATATCATGTAAAAAATTGTTAATATTATTTAACAAAGCTAGCAATATTTTATATTCAGTGTTGTTATAAAGATTGTAAGTGTGTAAAAACTATAGTACAAATAAAGGAAAATTATTATGACAGGTATTCATCCAATTCAAGGTTTCAACAACTTATCTAAACCTCAAAAAGCTGCTGTTGTTGCAGGTACTGCCGCTGGTGTTGCAGCTGTTGCAACTACTGCTGTTGCATTTGCTAAAGGCAAACAACCAGATGTTAAAGGTTTAAATGCAATTAAAGCTGGCTATGGCATTCTTTTCAATGCTGCTAAAGCAAGAGCCGGACAAATCAAAAAAGCTATTATTGCTCACCTTCCAAAAAAAGAAGTAATTAAAGAAGCAGCTGAACAAACAACTGAAAAAGCAGCTGAAGCAGTTCAAGGCTAATTAGTAATTTAAATATTTAAAAAAAGCACATAGATAATCTATGTGCTTTTTTAATTCAATTTTTCTATAACCTTTTCTGCCAAAAGAGTTGCGCTATTTTGATTTTGACCTGTAATAATATTTTCATCAACCTCAACATGTTCACTCCAAGGAGCATGTTCAATAAAATCCGCACCAAGCTCTTTTAATTTTGTTTCCAATAAAAAAGGTAAAAATTCATCATATTTAATAATATGTTCTTCTTTGTTTGTAAAAGAAGTTATTTTTTTATCTTTTACAATCGAGTGGTTATTTTTATCTTTGGCGTTTATTAATCCTACAACCCCATGACAAATTGAACTAATTATTTTATTTTTTAAATAAAAATATTCAACAACCTCTTTAATTTTTTTATCATAAGCAATATCAAACATTGGACCATGTCCGCCGGGGAAAAATAAAACGTCATATTTATCATAGTCCAAATCAGTTAATTTCTTTGTTTGTCTTAAAATTTTAATACAGTCATCCCATTCTATTGGATTAGAACAAGACATTGAACGAATATCAACAGGTGATAATCCACCATTAACTGATGCAATTTCAATATTGTAGCCTGTAGCTTTAAAAATCAAACAAGGAACAGCAAACTCTTCAAGATAAACTCCCGTATTTTCAATATCTTTATTACCATTAGAATTTGTTGTCACAATTAAAATATTTTTACTCATATTCACCTCTTGAATGTAATTATAGAGTAATAAACCAAAAATAAATCACACATATAGATAAAACTATTTGACTTAGAGTGCACTCTAAGCTGTAGAATATAATAAAAAGGAGTAATATATGAAAACAATAGACAAAATTAATTCACCTGATGATGTTAAAAAATTATCTTTAGAAGAAATGAATATACTTGCCAAAGACATAAGAGAAGGTATTCTAAAAAGAGTTAATGATATAGGCGGACACCTAGGGCCAGATTTGGGCATTGTTGAAGCAACTATTGCTCTGCATTATGTTTTTAATTCTCCAAAAGACAAGTTTGTTTTCGATGTTTCACACCAATGCTATCCTCACAAAATGCTAACAGGAAGAAAAGAAGGCTTTATTGATGAAAAATATTCAATAAGCGGGTATTTCAACCCGAATGAAAGTGAACATGATAATTTTATAATAGGACATACATCAACATCAGTTTCATTGGCTGTAGGTTTAGCCAAAGCAAGAGATGTTTTAGGTCAAGACCACAATGTTATAGCTCTTATTGGTGACGGTTCTCTATCAGGAGGTGAAGCCTTTGAAGGCTTAAATAACGCCGGAGAATTAAAAAGCAATTTTATAGTTATCGTAAATGATAATGAAATGTCTATTGCAAAAAACTATGGCGGACTTTATGAAAATCTCAAAGAATTAAGAGAAACAAACGGAAAATCTCAAAATAATTTCTTTAAAACACTAGGTTTTGATTATATTTATGTTGAAGAAGGAAACAATATTGAAGCTCTTATCCAAGCTTTTAAAATGGTCAAAGATACAAATAAGCCAATTGTTGTACATATTCACACCCTAAAAGGTAAAGGCTATAAACCTGCTGAAGAAAATAAAGAATGTTTCCATTGGCATCTGGCAGGGTTTTTGAACGAAAAAAATCAAACAAGCAACAAAACGGAAACTTATGAATCAATTACAACAGATTTTCTTCTGGATAAAAAAGCTAAAAATGAACCTGTTGTGGCTATTACAGCAGGTACTCCGGGAGCTGTCGGGTTTTATCCTGAATTCAGAGAAAAAATGGGCAAAAACTATACTGATGTTGCAATTTCTGAAGAACACTCAATTGCTTATGCTTCAGCACTAGCCAAAGGTGGAGCTAAACCGGTTTTGGCTCTTATGAGCTCTTTTATTCAAAGAACTTATGACCAGCTATCTCAAGATTTAGCTCTTAATAATTCACCTGCAACTATTCTTGTATACTGGGGTACAATTAGCCCAATGGACGCTACACACTTAGGAATTTTTGACATTCCATTAATTTCAAATATTCCAAATATAGTTTATTTAGCACCAACAAATAAAGAGGAATATCTTGCTATGTTGAATTGGGCATACAATCAAAATGAACACCCTGTAGCCATAAGAGTTCCATTTATTCCATTAAAATCAACAAGAACAGCTGATACAACCGATTATTCAAAATTAAATAAATTTAAAATGATAAATAAGGGTCAAAAAGTTGCTATAATTGCTCTTGGCAACTTCTTCGATTTAGGAGAAAAAGTTTTAAATAAATTAAAAAATGAATTAAATATTGAAGCAACCCTAATTAATCCTTGCTTTATTACAGGATTAGATGAAGAGATGCTAAACAGCCTAAAAGAAAATCATAATCTTGTAATCACTCTTGAAGACGGTGTCTTGGATGGCGGATTTGGCGAAAAAATTTCAAGATTTTATTCAACAAGTTCTATGAAAGTTAAAAATTACGGCGCCAAAAAGATGTTCACCGATAGAGTGCCATTAAATGAATTATATAGAATGTTTGGTTTAGAGGAAAATCAAATTATTGAAGATATTAAAGAGTTAATAAAATAATTATTAACCACATACACTATTAAAAATACCAAAAGTAATTACTTAGGGTATTTTTAATAAAATCTTAAGCAAAATAAAAAAAAAGAAGCCTTAAATGGCTTCTTTTTATAAATGGTACCCCCAAGCGAATTCGAATCGCTGTCTACACCGTGAAAGGGTGTTGTCCTAGGCCTCTAGACGATGGGGGCAAGAACTTATCTTATTTACTTTTTATCACCATAAACAAACAGACCTATAATATCATTCAATTTATTCAATTGTTTTTGATAACTTGCCGCTTGTTTTTCAAGAGTTCTAATGTTGCTTTTATATTCTTGAATTGTATAATTGCAATCTTTAATAGAACTATTCAAACAATCTCTAACGCGTTGAGCATCTTGTAAAACAGTTTTCATTGGAATACCCAATGCTTCAATTGTTTGACGGATAATTTGCGCACCGGTTTGTCTTGGAACTCCGGTTGGCAATTGACCGATTAATCTTTTTAATACGTTGATGTTGTTTGGCATTTCAAACTCTTCAACGTCATCATCATTTTCAATGGACAATTTTAAGTCAGGATTAGAAGAAACATTTTCTTCATTTACAGAAAACACCGGTTGATAATCTTTCGCGCTTGAACCAAAATCGAATGAAGATTCAGCAGAACTATCTTCCATTTCGTCCAATGATAACTCATCATTATCATCAAACCCATTCATCAAGTCTTCTGTTTCAGCTTCTGAAGTATCGTTAAAGTCTTGTTGCTTTAGTGCATCTACTATTTTTTTACCCATATTTTTTGGTAATTCTTTTTCCTGCATTTAGCAACTCCTTCTAATTTCGCTTCAGAATGACTTTGTATTAATATAAAACCAAAAAAACATTTGTTTGTCAAACTCAATTTTTGATTTC
>CALURR010000040.1 GCA_944323195.1 Candidatus Gastranaerophilales bacterium | reverse complement strand
AAAATTCGGAATATCAGCAGCCCTTACAAAAATTAGTTGAAATTTTTTATCTTTGGTCTCTAATTTTAAACATCTTTCATCTTTTAAATCAAGATTTAATCCTGCTTGATTTAAAAGTTCATATATTTTTTGCGATAGTCTGCCTTTATTTGGCAGCGCAATTTTTAAAACATTATTCATTATTTAATCCTTTTTATTGGCGTTTATTATCTTAACATAAAACTAATTTTTTGTTACTTTACTTAAAGTGTTTTTAATATAAAATTAACGTATTCTAGTTAATTATAGGGGAAACAAATGGAACATTTACATCAATTAGCTGCAAATAATGCAATAGTTGTATCTGCTATAATTTTATTAATAGCTTATATTTTTATTGCATGGGAAAAAATCCCCAAAGTTGTAATTGCTCTTTTGGGCGGTTCTTTAACTTTGTTTTTAGGATTATTAGCAACAGAAAAAACACACGACAATCTGACTGAATATTTCGTATCATTCATTGATTTTAATGTAATATTCTTGCTTGTTTCAATGATGATTATTGTACACATTGCTTCAAAATCAGGCATGTTTACATGGATGGCAAATGAAATTTTAAAAAGAACAAAAGGTAAACCAAAACTTGTGCTTGTGGCACTTGCAATTTTTACAGGTGTTGCATCAGCATTTTTAGATAACGTTACAACGGTTATTTTGGTTCTTCCTATCACTTTTGCAGCTTGCAAATTATTAGACATTAACCCAATTCCATTTTTGATAACAGAAGTTTTCTGCTCAAATATCGGTGGAACGGCTACTTTAATTGGTGATCCTCCAAACATAATTATCGGTTCTGCTGCAGGATTCAGCTTCATGGATTTTGTTAGAGAATTAACAGGAATTGTTGCAGTAATTATGGTTGTAGTTATTGCAATGCTAATTTTTATTTATAGAAAAGATTTAAAATCTTCTCCAGAAAAAATGGAACTTGTTTCAAAAATTGATAACTCAAATTCAATCACTGATATGAATTTAGCTATCAGATCAGGGGTTGTATTATTACTTGTTATCCTAGGCTTTATTTCACATGATTTAACACATATTCCAACATTTCTAATTGCTATGATTGGTGCATCAGTGTTATTAATCTTTGAAAAACCTGCCGAAGTTTTAGTTGAAGTTGAATGGAATACAATATTCTTCTTTGTTGGTTTATTCATAATTATCGGTGGTCTTGAAGCCTCTGGCGGTATTGCCCTAATGGCAAAATGGCTTTTAGAAGTTACACAAGGTTCTCAAACGGCTACATCAATGATTATATTATGGGCATCAGGTATTTTATCAGGTATTATTGACAACATTCCATACACTGCAACAATGGCACCCATGATAGCTGCAATTGAGCAAACTATGGGGCATGCCTACGCACATCCTCTATGGTGGTCATTAGCACTTGGTGCCTGCCTAGGCGGAAACATGACAATAATTGGTGCTGCTGCAAATGTTATTGTTTCAGAAAACGCTCATAAAGCAGGTTATCCTATATCATTTATGCAATTTTTAAAATATGGTATAATTGTTACTATGGTGTCATTGGCACTATCAACAGCATATATTTATTTTAGATTTTTAGTACATTAATGATTATTTCAGATAACAATAAAAACATTTCAAAAAAAGCACTCAAGAAGGAGCACAATCCTGACTTGAGTGCTTCTCTTATTAACAATGATGACGGATACGAAAAAAACATTCGCCCGCTTAATTTTGATGACTACATCGGTCAAACTTCCCTAAAAGAAACTCTTAAAATTTCAATTGAAGCAGCTAAAAAAAGAAACACATTTTTAGATCATCTTTTATTTTATGGTCCTCCGGGGCTCGGAAAAACAACTCTAGCCGGAATTATAGCGCATGAATTAAATGCTTCAATCAAAATAACTTCAGCTCCATCAATAGAACGCCCTAGAGATATTATAGGCATTTTGATGCAATTAAAAGAAGGAGATGTTCTATTTATCGACGAAATTCATCGCTTAAACAAAATCGCAGAAGAAATCTTATATCCGGCTATGGAAGATTTTTCAATCGACTTAACAACAGGAAAAAGCCAAAGCGTCAAAACAATGAGAATACCTATTCCAAAATTCACCCTTATCGGCGCAACAACAAAAGCAGGGGCGCTATCTGGTCCTTTAAGAGATAGATTTGGAATAATTCATAGATTAGAGTTCTACACACCGGAAGAATTAGCTAAAATTGTTAAAAGAACAGCAAGCATTTTAAATTTTGAAATAGATGACGAAGGCGCAATGACTATTGCTGAACGTTCTCGTTGTACTCCTCGTATTGCAAACAGACTTGTTAAAAGAAGTGCTGATTGGGCAATTGTTAAAGGGGATGGCAAAATTACTCAAAAAATAGCTAATGAAGCACTATCAGCCTTAGAAATCGATGAAATAGGCTTAGATATTACAGATAGAGCACTATTAAATCTAATAATAAACTCTTTTGATGGCGGCCCTGTAGGAATTGAAACTTTGGCTGTTGCGCTAGGTGAAGATATTAGAACAATCGAAGATGTTTATGAACCATATTTAATTCAAAAAGGATTAATTTCAAG
>CALURR010000039.1 GCA_944323195.1 Candidatus Gastranaerophilales bacterium | reverse complement strand
CTGAATAACCTCCGCCATTATCATTATTACAAGGACTTGCAGTTGTACCTTTCCAACAGCATAAATTGCTTGCACTTGGCGAACAATTTGTACCTGCATTCACTACATTCACCCCATTAGGTATAGTCAATTTATCTCCATCGCCCATGTTTTTCTTTGTAATACATAAATCCCCAATCTGTATAAAATCATCTCCGCCGCATTCAAAATTAGTACAAGGAGTTGTAGGGTTAGAACTATCTAAAACATATCCATCTTTACAAGCGCTACATTTTGTTTCATCACAACTTGTACAATTAGAAAATTTATCAGAACACTTTTTACAACTTTCATCACTACTATCTAAATACTCTCCATTAGGACAGGTTAAACATTTATTATCATTACATTTATTACAATCAGCTCCATAAGTATCAGAACACTTTTTACAAGTACAAGTTTTTGTATCTTTATATTCATCAACTCCACAAGATAAACCACTACACACTATACAAAAATCACTGGTACATAATGTACAATTAGAACTAAATTTATCACATTCATTTGTAATATCACTAACAGAACCGCCACCAGATCCAAATACACCTGATGAAAATTTCTTTGTAATCAATGGTGTAAAAGCAGCAGTTATACAAGAAATTACAATTAAGCTTATTAACAGCTCAATTAAAGAAAAGCCTTTTTTTGTCTTTTTTAGTAACATATTTATTAACTTCCAAAATGATATTCCGATAGATGTATAAAAGTTTTATCCTTAAATACGTTACTATATTATTATATTTTTTTAAACATGTACATCACCCAAATAAAATATTTTTTCATGTATATTGCGCAATACAGCGCATAGTGTTTTTTTGGGTTACTTAATTTTTGTTAATAAATATGTTACTAAACAAAATTGATAGTAACTTAATTATGGTTCATAATTTTATCAGCAGCCCTTATCATATAAGTAACGTACTTATTAAGGAAGTTATATGGATAAAGTATCCCTTGGAAGAAAAATAAAAGAAGCAAGGCTTATAAAAGGCTTAACTCAAGCGCAATTAGCTGAAATTGTTTCGTTGCATGAAAAGCATATTTCACGAATAGAATCAGGAAAATATATGCCGACTTTGGATAATATTGTTAAAATTTTTAAAACTCTTGATATAGAATTCAAGATGAGTAATTTGGATATAAATACTCCTGTCGAAAATAATGTAATAAAAACAGAGCTTTTGAAATTTATTAATAATTCGTCTGAAAATGAGCTTGAATTTTATTTAACATTACTAAAACAAGCCCAAAAAGGGTTATTAAAATATAAATCATCAATAATAAGTAATTGATTTATAATTCTATGTCTTCCCAATCGCCCATAGCGCGAAGTTGTTTTTCTTTAATTCTATGAACAGTAGCATCAACAAGAAGATCAAAGGATTTATAATCTTTAATTTTTGGTGAAAATTCTTTAATGAGGGTATCCCTTACCATTTTTTCAAGTTTTTCATTATCTTTGTTTATATCTTTTTTATCTTCAGGTATAAGATAATCAATGTATCTTGAGCCAATTTTGTAATCTTGAAATTGTGAAAACATTGTCCATTTTAATTTTGGACTTAAATCTTTTAATTTTCTCACAATTTTGAAATTCTTAAAATTCATTTTAACCTCTTGTTAGACTATGTCATGGTATTTGTTGATTATTTAAAGTGCACTAAATAAATAAAGTGATAAATAATCATTTACATGTTTACAAAAGTTTACTTTATTAAATTATATAGTAATTTTTGTATTTTGCAAAGAATTAATATTTTTCTTTTGATTAAACGGTGTGTTTGCTTAAAATTTGAATTTATGTAAAATTTGATACATACTTTTATTAGATTTTCTTTACATCTAAAAATTTTTAAAATATAGTAAAAATAAAAGTAATTTTAAGAGGGCTAATAAGTGGATAAGTTCAAATTAGATAATTATGACAGACAACCTGCTGAATATCCCAGATATTCAACAAACGCTAATATTAAAGTAGTTGGTGTTGGCGGCGGTGGCGGTAATGCTGTAAATAGAATGATAGCATCCGGCTTGAGCGGTGTTGAGTTTTGGGCTATGAATACAGATGCACAGGTTCTTGAAATGTCCAGTGCCCCAAGAAAAGTTCAACTTGGTACTAAATTAACCAACGGTCTTGGTGCAGGCGGCAATCCTTCTGTTGGTGAAAAAGCTGCAGAAGAATCAAGAGAAGATATTACTGTTGCACTAGATAGCGCCGACATGGTTTTTGTTACTGCCGGTATGGGTGGTGGTACCGGTACAGGTGCTGCTCCTGTAGTTGCTAAAATTGCAAAAGAAATGGGTGCATTAACCATTGGTGTAGTTACAAAACCTTTCAAATTTGAAGGTAAAAAAAGATTAGCGCAAGCGTTGCAGGGCTTAGAAAAATTAAAAGAAAACGTTGATGCTTTAATTGTTATTCCTAATGATAAGTTAATGGAAGTAGTTGAAAGAAGAACAACATTTAAAGATGCTTTCTCTGTAGTAGATGAAGTTTTATTATGTGGTGTTCAAGGTATTTCAGACATCATCTTAGTTGGCGGTTTGATTAACGTTGACTTTGCCGATGTTAAAACAATTATGCAATCATCAGGTTCAGCCTTGATGGGTATTGGTAAATCATCAGGCGAAGGCAGGGCAATGGAAGCTGCTAAGTTGGCAATTGATTCTAAATTATTAGAAACATCAATTAACGGCGCTACAGGTATCATCATGAATGTTACAGGTGGACCTGATATGACATTGTTTGAAGTAAATGAAGCAGCAAATGTTATCCATGATGCTGTTGCTGATGATGCTGATGTTATTTTTGGTGCTGTAGTTGATGATAGAATACAAGGAGAAATCCAAATTACAATTATTGCTACAGGTTTTGAGCTTAAAAATGGTGAAGTTTCGGCTCCATCTACAGCAGATAATAAATTGTCTGCAGCCGGTTTATTTGGCGGATTTTCTGCGTCAGGTATGGGCAATTCTTCTTCATTCCCATTCGGAATGCCTTCAGGTTCTGAAGAAAAACCAAGAGAGCAAGCTGCTCCTTCTTCATCAAGTTCTTTAGATATTCCTGAGTTTTTAAATCCAAAAAATAGACTGTAATAAAGAATTTTAAAATTTGAAATGTGGCACTTAAAGTTGTTTTGAGTGCCACATTTTTTGCTTTTTATTTTGAATAAAATATAATAAAATAAAAATATGGAGTTAAAACAAAAAAATACTAAATTTTTATTTATTGTATTCGCTTTTTTATTCATAGTGATATATTTTTCTCTTGCGCAATTTTCGCAATTGAAGTCTTATAATTTTTTGTACAAACTTACTTTAAAAAATAAAATTCCTTCATCAGATGTCGTTCTGATTGCGATTGATGATAAATCACTTCATGAAATCGGACGTTGGCCTTGGAAAAGAGAATATTATCTTGAAATATTTGATTATTTGCAAAATTATACTAATGCAAAAGTAATGGGCTATGACGGTTTGATTATGGCTCCTGACTTAGAATTTCCATCCAGCGATAAGAAGTTTTTTTCTTCTATAGATAAGTTTAAAAATTTAACTACAGGTGTTGCTTTTTCGTATGAAGATTTTGAAAATGATGTTGATAAAAATTATTACGATAAGTTATTAGTTTCTAAATCAGATGTAAAAATAATTGATAAAAGAACCAAAAAAGACAAAACAAGCGATTTTAAAAGTTTTACGACTTTACAAAAGGAATATTTCGAAAATGTAAATTCAATCGGATTTGTTAATGTTCCAACTGATTCTGACGGATATATAAGGCAAACTGCTCAATTAATTGATTACAAGGGAATGCTTTATCCTTCTTTGTCTTTTTTGATGTATAGCAAATATACCGGAATTAAGGAATTTATTTTATCTGATAATTATATTTTTGGATTTTCCGATAAACATACTCTAAAAATTCCAATTGAAAATAAACAGGGCATGGCGCTAAACTATATTTGTTTTTATAATTTAAAAGATATTAATTATTCACATGATAAATATAGTGCTTCTGATGTTATAAATTCATATAGAGCTATAAAACAGGGCAAAAAGCCAATATTAGATTCGTCTGTTTTTGATAATAAAATCGTTTTTGTTGGAGCTAATGCGAACGCTCAAGCTTTAAATGATATAGCGCGAACTCCTGTGAGTGAAACTTTTTCGGGTTTAGATATTCAAGCAACCAATTTCGATAATTTGCTGACAAATAATTTTTATAAAATGACAAGTCCTTTGTATAATTTCTTGATTTGTTTGTTTATGTTTGTTTTAGTTTTTACTTTAATAAGTGTACTGCCAATAATTGGAGCTTTATTATCTTGCACTACAATAATGCTTCTTTATATGTTTTTTGCTTTGTTTATGTATTACAACAAGGTTGCAATTGGTGTTATTTTGCCTGAGGTTTTTGTTGTTGTTGCAATAGCTTGTGCTTATTCGTACAGATATTTGATTGAAGACAATAAAAAGGTTAAAATTCAAAAGGCAATGGGCAAATATTTATCTTATGATGTAATGCAAAATGTTGTAAAAAACATAGATAATATTTCTCTTGGCGGGAAAAGAGCAAATATAACTGTTCTTTTTGCAGACATTAGGAATTTTACTTCAATATCAGAATCAATGGATGCAAATAGTGTTTCAATGATATTAAATGAATATTTTTCAGCCCTTGTTCCAATAATTGAAGAACATAACGGTGTTTTGAATAAATTCATGGGGGATGCAATTTTAGCTATTTTTGGTGAACCTAAAAAAAGTGAAAACCATGCGCTAGATGCTGTAAAATGTGCATATAAAATGCTTAAAAAGGTTAAATATCTTCAAGATAAATGGATTGAAGAAGGAAAGCCAAGAATAGAAATCGGGATAGGAATTTCTTCAGGTGAAGCATTTATAGGTAATATTGGCTCTCAAAATCGTCTTGAGTATACAGTTATTGGGGACACTGTTAATACTGCAAGCAGAATTGAAAATTATAATAAAGTATATAAAACAAATCTTTTAATTAGTGAGTCAACATATGAAAAAGTAAAAGATTATGTTGATGTAATTATAATTAAGAATGTTGTTATTAGAGGAAAAGCAAATAAAATAAATTTATACGAAGTTATAAGATTGGTTGATTAAGGATAAGTTTTGAGTTTTGATGAAATATATGAAAAAGTAAAACAGGCAATAACTCTCGAGGTCAAATATCAGTATATTGATTTTGATGGCAGAAAAATGAATTTTTCAAAATTTATGATTAGTACATTAAATCAAGTTTTGAAAAATATAAATAGGCTTGAAAAACAAAATATACTTCATCTTATTAATCTTTTTGAGTCTTATCATATTGATAGCGTTAACAATAGAAAATATACAATAGATAAAACTCTTGAAACTTTTGCAAGATTGAGAAAATTGATTAAACCAAAAACAATAAAACAAAACGAAGAAAAAAAGCAGTTTCAAGATGAAATTGAAGATATTGATGTTGCTTTTATTAAGGGTGTTGGACCTGTAATAGCTAAAATGTTTAACAAAATGAACATTTTTAAAGTAAAAGATTTAATTGAGTATTACCCAAGAAAATATATTAATTATATCGGACAAAAGAAAATCAAAGATTTAAAATATGGCGAAACTGTTTCATTTTTTGCTAATATCATAAAAGTTAGTCATAGAACCACAAAAAACAAATTAACTATCTTTACAGTTTATGTTAAAGATTCAACAGGCGTTATGCCTATAAACTTTTTTATTAAGACAGATAATCGAAGATTAATTGAACATTATAAAAAAATGTACCCGATAAATTCAAGTGTTATGGTATTGGGTAAGGTTAAATTTGATGATTATTTATCCGCAACAACAATAGAGAAGCCTCAAATTCAAGTTTTAGGGCAGGGCGAGGCTCTTGAATTTAATCGAAATTTGATAATGCCTGTATATTCACTAATCGAAGGTTTAAATCCTAAAACATTGATAAATGCAATAAACAATGCTCTAATTAAATTCCAAGATAAAATAGTTGAACCTTTGCCTAAATATATTTTGGATGAATTAAATTTAGAAGATAAAAAACGAGCTATTTTTGATATGCACAACCCAAAAAGCCAAGAACAAATTGAAAAAGCCAGATATAGGCTTGTTTTTGAAGAGTTTTTTTCAATGCAGTTAAATTTAGCGCTTTTAAGAAAGGAAAATCAAAAAAATAAAACAATTAAATTAACCATAAAAGAAAATGGACTTGTAGACAGGTTTATTAAAAATCTGCCTTTTGAATTAACAAATGCACAAAAAAATGCCATAAAAGAAATAATGCAGGATTTAAATTCTGAAATACCTATGCAAAGACTTTTGCAAGGGGATGTTGGCTCAGGAAAAACTGTTGTTGCGGCAATTATCTTGCTTTGTGCTATCGAAAACGGTTATCAAGGGGCAATCATGGCCCCAACTGAGATTTTAGCTATCCAACACTATAAGAATTTTTCGAACTGGTTAACTCCCCTAGGGCTTAGTGTTGGGTTGTTTACGGGAAAAAATAGTGCCAAAATTAGAAGAGAAATGCTAACCAATTTAAAAAATGGCCAAATCCATGTTGCAGTTGGAACGCATGCTTTAATTCAAGAGGGAGTTGAATTTCAAAACTTAGGCGCAATTGTGATTGATGAGCAGCACAGGTTCGGAGTAAAACAAAGAAATGCGCTTTTAAATAAAGGTAAAATGCCTCAAATGCTCAACATGACGGCAACTCCTATTCCAAGGACTTTGGCTTTAACTTTGTGTGGTGATTTAGATGTTAGTGTTATTGATGAACTTCCAAAAGGAAGAAAGCCAATCATAACAACTCTTGGCGGGGCTAATGAAAGAAAAAAAATATATGATTTAATTAAAAAAGAAATTTTCTTCAAACATCAAGCATATATCGTTTATCCTTTGATTGATGAATCTGAAGCAATTAGCGCAAAAGCAGCAACTTTGGAGGCTCAAAAACTTCAAGAAGGCGAGTTTAGCCAATATAAAATTGGACTTTTACATGGGAAGATGTCTAACGCTGAAAAAGATGAAGTGATGGATGATTTTAAAAACGGCAAGTTTGATATTTTGGTTGCAACAACAGTTGTGGAAGTCGGTGTTGATAATCCTAATGCAACAGTGATTGTTATAGAAAATGCTGAAAGATTTGGCCTATCTCAATTACACCAATTAAGAGGCAGGGTTGGCAGAGGCGAAAGTCAATCATATTGTGCTTTAATAACTCAAGGGAGTGCTGAAGTTAAAAATAGACTTTCTATTATGACAAAAACAAATAATGGTTTTGTAATTTCTCAAAAAGATCTTGAATTAAGAGGCCCAGGGGAATTTTTAGGCACAAGACAATCCGGCTTGCCTGATTTTAAATTGGCAGATATTGTCCAAGATTCTGATATATTGGAGTTGGCAAGAAAATATGCTTTTGATTTTGCCAAAAATCAAAATATAGATGATTATCCGATTTTAAAAAACGAAGTTGAAGCAAATAATTTATTTAGAGGTTAAGTTATAGCTTTGACAATGTTTGTTGATGTTACTCTAACGCCAAATTTATCTTCAATAACGATTACCTCGCCTTTGGCAACAAGTTTTTGATTAACATATATTTCAACCTGCTCACCTGCAATTTTGTTTAATTCAACAATTGAGCCTTTTTCGAGTTCCATAACATCTCTTATTGTTGATTTTGTTCTTCCTAATTCAACGCTTATGTGCATAGGAATATCAAGCATAATGTCAAGATTTTTTTTAATTGCATGGTTTGTTGTTATGTTTTCAAATTCTTGGAATTTAACAGGTCTAACTGTTATTAGTTGGTTATTTACAGTGTTTTCCTGATTTTGTGAAATGTTTGCAGCTTCAATTTTATTATCAATATTGTTTTCTATTGATAAATTTTCATTTTCTGTTTCTGAAGCTAATTCTTCATTTGTATTGTTTTTATTTTCTTCCATATTTCTACTGAATAATAAATTGTCCGAAACTAACTCTCATAACTTCTCTTTGACCTTCAAAGACGTTATTAACCATTTCTGTTATTTCTTCTTTTGCTAATTCTTTTCCTGTGGGTGTTGATAATTCATCAGAAGTTTTGTTTGATAATACTGAAATAACTGCATCTCTTATAGCAGGTTTATAGCGTTCCATTTCGGATATTATGCTTGCATTAGGATCAACCGGTGTACTTGCTCCATGTCCTCCTTGCGGCTTTGCTTGCGCCAATGCTTCTGAGGTTGCAACTTCTTCTTCTGTTTTAGATAATTCCATTGCAATTCCGACTTTTAAATATCGCCTTGGTGTAACATCGGCCAAGTTTAAAATAAAGTCTCCTAAATCAAGCAAAATGCCTTCTTGCTTAACGTCTTGTGTTTCATCTATTTCTTCTTCATCAGTTGGCATTAGTTTTGCTAATTTTTTATTGAAAGATGAATCCAAAAGGATATACATTATAATCATTGCAATGATTATAACAATCAGCATTACGACATTATTTATAATCATTATTGCATTCGGGCTTAATTCTATTTGTTTTTTATTGGGGTTTTTATCCTCTTTATCATTTAGCGGTTTTACCATATTTCCTCCGTAATTGGCTATAGCCATTCTTCATTTTGCGTATTTTTCTTTTTAAATATTTTATTCTTAAAATTGATTATACCATTTTTTGTTTTATTTCCTACATTTTTTATTCCTGTTTTGGTGTCATTTGTAAATTCAATGATATTATCTTTTGTATCTTCTTTTAATTTTTCTGTATCCCATTTTTTTCTGTCTATTTCGGATAGTTCTTTTTTAGAACCGATATTGTGCTTGTCTTTAGCATATTGTTTAATGTTTTCTCTTGTAATGTATGTTGGAGGTTCAACATAATTTGGATTTAACATTTTCATTTTAACATTATATGCAATATCAGGACTTATATATTTAGAGTATTCTTTTAGTCTTAACATTCCTTCGTAGTTGTTTGAAATTGTTGTATCAAGATTTTTCATTTTGTTGTTTCTTATGTTTTTGGCATATATGCTTTCCCAAAGCATAAGTTCTTTTTCAACATCAACAAAAGCAACATATACACTTACTCTATGAGTTGGATTTACTACATCCATACCAGAAACGTTAAATATATTCCAAACAGTGTTTTTCAAAAAGTCACGTTGAATATCCATTCCCATTGAAACAATGACCATTTTTTTAACACCTATATTTTTGGCTATCTTTTTCAAAAGCGGATATTCTATATTGTAACCTTGTTGTAATCCTTGCAATGATTCAAGGTCATATTGTCTTAATCCTGCTGCTTTTAGTGCGTTTTGTGTAGTATCAATCGCTACAACTTGAACATTTTTTCTGTTAAGTTCTCCTTTAATGTCTTGAGCAAAGAACATTGGAGTTCTGTAATATGCATTATAATAGTTAATCGGTGTTAAAAGTGTGTCTGTTATTATGCCTATTTTTTCTAGGGCAAAACAATTTAAATTGCTTGAGAACAATAAACACAACACGAATAATATTTTAAATATAATTCCCCTCATCATAACAATAAGATTATCGACTATATTATTTGCATTTAAAATCATATGTTTGGTTGATTTTTTTGACTTTATTAAATTTTTTATTAAATAAAAAAATAAATAAGTCGTTATATTTCATAGCTTAGTGTGCTTTTGAAAGATTAATGCAATGCCTTTTAGATATAGATTACAAAAAATTCTTGAAATAAGAATAAGAAAAAAGGAAGAACAATTACAAGTTGTAATTAAAGCACAAGAAGAAGTTAGTCGAATTGAATATTTGATAATTGAAAATAGAAACCAAATTGACACTCTAACTAAACAAATGAGAAGCGCTGATCCTATGATGTTTGATCAATATGACAAATATATTAAGCATCTTTGGGAAGAAGATGAAAAACTTCAAGAAGAAAAAAGACAGGCGATTGAAAATTTAAATAAAGAAAAAGAGATATTAAAAATTAAAGAACAAGAGGTTAATGTTTTAGAAAAACATAAAGAACATCAAAAAGAAGACTATATTAAAGAACAAAAAGCACTTGAGCTAAAAGAATTGAATGAAATTGGTTCACAAAAATTTTTCATAAGAAATAGAGAAAAACAACAAGAACAAGAGTTAATAGAATATTTAGAAAAACAAAAATACCATGGAAATTAACAGTTCCCCTACAATTGAATATAGCCAAAATAAGGTTGATGAAACAATGCTGGAGGGTAATATATCTCAAGATTATATTACCACTAAAACATTAACCCCTTTTGATGATATAAAAGCTAAATTATTAGAAATTATTTCTTTTATTTCCGATAATAAAGAACCAACTTTTGAAGAGCAACTGAATGAAAAATTTTTAAATTTGGATTTTGGTTCTGAATTTGATATTGATTCATCTAAAATAGGAGTAAATGACGCAATATTTTTTGTTAATTTATTAAATCAAAATAATATAATTAATTATACTGTTGAAGATGATAAAATTTCCCTTAATGTTGATGATAAAACTATCAAGGCTTCAAATTCCCTTTTAAACATGCTTCATAGTTCAATTGAAACTAAAAAAGCAATAAGATTGGATTTTGATAAAGATGTAACAGTGATTTTAAAATTAGATAAAGAAGGTAAAATCTTAACCCATTTTATCCCCGGAAGTTTTGAAGTTGAGAGTTTTTTAAAGCAAAACATCCCTTGTTTAAGACAAAGGTTTGACGATGCACAAATAAATTATTCGCAAATTGGATATTCGAAATACAGAGGCGAAAATAATAATTCAAACAATCAAAGAAAAAAAAGGAGTAACCAATGAGAGATTCCTATATTAATGCAATGAATACGCAAAAAACAACGGTTCACTGGATGAACGCAATTTCAGAAAACCTTGTTAATTTATATACTCCTGGGTATCGAGAAAACCAGATGACTTTTAAAACTTATCTTGATGCTGCTGTTCCTGATAGGGTTTTGAAAAACACAGGACAGGGTAAGGCAATCCCCGGAACTTCAAATGAGAACGTGTATCTTGAAGGCAATGGCTTTTTTGTTTTAAGGAATGATGAAGGAAGAATTGCCTACACAAGACTGGGTGAATTCAAATTTGATGGCGAAGGCGTATATAAAGCTGCTGACGGGTCAAAAGTTCAAGGGTATATTTTGAACGATAAAGGTGAAATTATGTCAGGCACAAAATCATTGTCAGACAGTGCTTATGAGGACACAATTGCCCAAGGCGGTGCGTTGGCTGTTCCAACAACTGAAATAAAACTTTGGATTGACCCTGATAATGGTAAATATTTAGGTAAATATGATGAATATGAAATAAAAGGCGATGGAATTTTGTACGGAAAAGCTAATAATGGCAAAGACTGTACACCTTTATATAAACTTGCTTTGATGAATTTTCATAATCCGCAAGAGCTTTTTGAATATAAACAAGGTCAATATTTAGAAACAGAATATTCAGGAAAGCCTGTTATAGGAAAAGGTGAAGTTAGGAGTGGTTTGATTGAATTATCAAATATTGACTTTAAAGCTAATGCTACATACTGGCAAGAGGCTAATACGCAATTAGATCTTTCAGGAAAGATTATGTCTACATATAAGCAGTTATTGCAATCAGCCATGGAATTATTAAGCTAAATTTTGAATAATGTTGTTATGAAAAATAAAATTTTTATATCTATAATTTTTCTATTCTTCTTGATGATAAATCGAGCTTATTGTCAAGAAGATTTTTTCATAGATACTTATTTTGAAGAAGCAAAAAACCCTAAGCCTAAATACGAACAAAAAGTTGATGATATTAAAGAAAAGATAAAAGAAGAAAAAGAAAAAAAACAAGAAAAAAAAGGTTTTTTTTCAAAATTTAAAAAGCAAGATAAAAAATTTAATTATTCAACAAATAAGTACGAAGAAATTCCGCAAGGCTATTATGGTCAATTGCCAAATATTGAGGCTGATTTCGGCTATAAAAAACAATATTCTAAGACAACTACACAAGATGATATTTTGGTTCCTGATGCTGTAGAAAAAAACGAGGAAAATTTTAAAAAAGCTCCTTTTGATGACGCTTTGTTTTTAGATGTAATTGTAAAAGAAGAAAAATTTTCAACTTATGTCAATGATCTTCAAAGAGTTAAATATGCACTTAATAATTTAAAAAATTGCATAGAACAAAAAGGCGACATTCAAAGGTTTAATGCTTGTGTAAATTTGGTTGATTTGTATACAAAAAATCTTAAAATAAAATATCAAAATAAGCCTGAATCTCACAAAGAAAGTTATATGCAGATTTTAGCTTCAAATTATTATGCTAAAGAGCTTGGCAATTTAAAATATGATGCAGGGTATTATTCAAAATACATCCCTGTAAATGATGGAAAATATTCAAGTCAAAATATAGATTTGAAAGAGAAAAATCTTTTAAATAAAGTCAATAAGACGATATTTTTAATTAATCAAGAGCGTTAATAGGCGACGCCTTTTTCGTTCAAACCGTATATGTAAATATCTTCACCTTCTTCATTTGGTTGATCTGTCCCATTTGTGTCTACATATAATTTGCCCCAGCATTTTCCTCTTTCCGGTAGCACCGAGTCTTTTTCGCCGGGTATTTTTGGAATGGGGCAATCTTCAACACTGTCTAAGACTTCTAAGCCAATATGAATTTCGTTTGTTAGTTTTGCTCCTACTATTGATTCACCTGATTTGCAATAGCCTGAGTTATCACAAAATTCTTCGCCTATATTTTCAATTCTCATATATTTTTGAAATAACTCTAATACTTGGGTTGCGTCTTTTGGTGTTCCATCTTCATTTATTATTGCAAATTCATATTCATCTAAAATTTTTGTCATAAAGCTGCCTGATGGCATTGCATCGGTTTCTTTTTCTCTCATTTTTTGACTTGCGTTATCAAATTCATTTATTACCTTATATGCACTTGCAATATTATTTTTTTCATTAAACATTTCAGGTTTAATATTTAATAACATCACAACGGCAAGTATTCCCATAATTGAAATACATACCATAATTTCTGCAAGTGTAAAAGCTTTTTTCATTTTTTCTCCGTTTTTAATTAAATTATAGTTTTATAATTTAATTTGTGCAAGACAGATAAAAAACAAGAAAGGGTGTTAACCTTTCTTGTTTTTATTTTTATTTTTATTTTTTATATTATTCAAATTCTGCTTCACTGTCTAAAGCGTCTTGGTCTTCGCTTTGGGAGCTTGAGCTTGAGTCATCCTCATAGCTTGAATCATCATCACTTGAGCTTGAGCTTGAGCTTGAGTCATTTTCATAGTTTGAATCATCATCACTTGAGCTTGAGCTTGAGCTTGAGCTTGAGTCATCTTCATAGTTTGAATCATCATCACTTGAGCTTGAGCTTGAGCTTGAGTCATCGCTACTTGAGCTTGATGGTGGAGCTGTATTTGCAACAGTGTCATCTGAGGATTCAAGCTTATCTTCAACTTGGTCTGCAGCTTCTTCGCTATCTGTTGGAGCTGAAACTTCCGGTTCTTTATTTCCAATTTGAGTGTCATCAGGGTCTACATCTGGACCATCAGGACAATCCGGTAGGTCAGGTGCATCTGTTGGAGTATCTGTCACTTCAGGAGTATCAGTTACCTCTGGTGTATCAGTTACCTCTGGTGTATCAGTTACTTCAGGAGTATCAGTTACTTCTGGTGTATCAGTAGGTTCAAAACCTGCGCCACTATCACCTGCATCTATGCCGCCATCTGAACTATCTGGATCTGTTGGTACTGGGTCTGTTGGAACAGGATCAGTCGGTATTGGATCAGTTGGAACAGGGTCAGTTGGAACAGGGTCAGTTGGTACTGGGTCTGTTGGAACAGGATCTGTCGGTACTGGATCAGTTGGAACAGGATCAGTTGGAACAGGATCTGTCGGTACTGGATCAGTTGGAACAGGATCAGTTGGAA
>CALURR010000038.1 GCA_944323195.1 Candidatus Gastranaerophilales bacterium | reverse complement strand
ACAGAGAATTTTTCTAATATTTTAAAATCTTCATCAGCATTTTTTGTATCCACTTTTTTATCCCCCCTTATATTTTTTATGGCGGTGGCTATTTTTGTATCATTTAATTGATATTTTTCAATTATCCTTTTTAAATCTGTTTCATCAGAACTAGCAATAGCCAATAAAAGATGTTCAGGAGAAACAAAACTATCTTTCATTTCTTTTGCTTTTTTAGTTGCTAATTCAAACATCTTTAAGCAATTTTGGCTAAAAAATATCTTATCTGTAATTTCAGAAGTTTTAGCCAAATTATTCATAGCATTTTTTACATCAGAATTAAATAAATTTGAATTTAATTTTAATTCTTGAAATAAATTTATAACACTGTCAGAGCCGGATTGCGTCATGCTATATAAAATATGCACAGGTTCAATCAAAGTATTATGATTTTCCATAGCTATATTTTGCGCATTGTATATCAATTCTTTTGATGAATCAGTAAAATTATCAAACATAATAAAAACCTCAGAAAATATTTCTTATATTTTCATTTTATAAGGTTTTTTTGAAAAACTTTCAAAATTAATCTTATTTTAATGTTTCGAAATATTAAGCAAGTTCAAATATTCATGAATTGGACCTTGATTATTAGACAAAACCCAACTAAAATCTTCATTTATTGAATTTGAAACCATGGATTGATATTTTTCTTTATCTTCAAAATATATTTTTAAAGCTTCTTTTATTGCCTTATAAAATTCTTCAGCGCTTAATTTTTTATCTTTATCAGTCAATATACCGTTAATTTTGCCTTCCCTATTAACAGTATCTGATATTCCTCCCACATTAGAAGCAATAACCGGAGTTGCCAACGCCAAAGATTCGCCTTGAACCAATCCGCAAGGCTCAAATATGCTTGGAATCATAAAAAAGTCACTTGCAGCCATAATTGCAGGTAATGGTGCAAAACCATGGGCAAAAACAACCCTATTATTATCTTCTTTCGATAATCCATAATTTTTCAAATCTTCAATTATTTTTCTTTGACTTCCGTTTTCGCCATCTTGTCCCATAATATATATAATTGGTTTTTCATATCCCATAAAATCATTTTCCCAATTATCAAACAACATTTTAATTGCGTCAGATAAAATTCCTATACCTTTTTGAGATACAAGTCTGCCTCCTGAAGACAAAATTGGAGTTTTAGATAATTGCTCTTTAGTTAATATCGGTAAATTTGTACCGTTAATTCCTTCGTAAAATTCTAATTTTGAAAGTTTTTTTACTTTTTCAATTTCTTCTTGAGAACAATTTTGGGATTTTGTAAAAGGAAGCATATATCTATTATAAAAATCATTTTTATTTGCATTCCTTAAAGCCGCCAAATCTTCGTTTGAAGTATTTTTGTTATAAGTTCGAAATTTAACACCTGTTGCTTTTTCAATTTGCGAAGCTTTATTTTCAATAGAAATATTATCAAAATCATTTCCATTAATTATTCCTACAAGCTTACCCGCTTTTTCTTTTTGAACCAAAGCCCATTGAAGCATGCCTGATAAATCATTACGTTCAGGCGAAGTTAATTCTCTGGCATAATTTTTAGAAACAGGACAGAAATAGTCGCTTAATATTATTCCCATGTTTAAGAAATTAACAAAATTATCATAAGAATTCTCATAATTTAATAAAAATACATTATCTAATGCTCTTAAACCATAATCATTTTCATCTATTCTTTCAGTATGAACTTTTGCATTTGATACAATATCAAATGCAAACTTATCAAATAATGTATTTAAAATATTTGAAGCTGCTGCTCTTTTTTGATAAAAAGCATTATTATCTCTTGAATTTCCTTGATACATAACATTATGACCAATAGTTATGATATTCATATTTTTTAATTTTTCGGAAGTCTCATCGCTTAATTGCCCATAAGCATTTTCAAGCCCTGATTTATATCTCATTAATGCCGCTGTAGGACTTGCTTGCCAATCATTTAAAATCATTGCATCGGGTGCTTTAATTTTATCCAATGCTCTATTTGAATAAACTTTTACATCTTTACTTGCAGATATACCATCCATCTTAATTTTAGCCAATTCATAAACAGCTTTTGCCATTATGGCAAATTTTTCATTTTCTTCTGTCTTTGAACTTGCTTCATATATTGTTCCATCAAAATAATTATCACATTTAATAAAAACCAATTTTCTTTCAAAACCTTTTTTATCTCTGTCAGTTGATAAAAACAACTCAATATTAACAGGATTTACATTGCCATTTTTATATGTGTCCATTTTAAACGACATCATTTTTTGAAGCTCAAATTTTTTACCTTTATAGTTATAAAAATATCTTCCATCTTCTTCCAAAAATGTCGAAATACCTTCTTGAAGATACATAGGAGTAAATGTTGGCACATCAACTCCTAATTTTATAGAATTATTCCTAATTTCAGGAGGAACAGAACCCAATCCGCCTTCTTTAATTGGAGCAAATTCAGACGTAACAGACCAAACAACAGGTCTTTCTTTATTAATTTCTTTTAAAGGCAAGGGGGAAGTTAATTTTTCAAATGCGATTTCTTGAATATCAGAAATTGCTTTATCATATTTATTAGAATTTCTATTTAATGCATTATTTTGTGCTAAAAGCCTTAATCCATAATAATCTCTTGTATATTTTTCATTCATCAAATTAAGCGCAGTTGATTTGAGATAATCTATATTTCCTGAAGCACTATAAGAAGATTGTTGCAAAGGTGTTTGCGCATTTTTTAAATTTTCTATTATGTTGTCTTTATCTTCTTGAGATATTTGTTGTGCCTGATAACCGCTAATTCCTGCCAATGCCATTAATGCAAGCCAAGCTTTATTATCTTCTTTATATATTATCTCTTTTGTTGTTTCTTTGATTTTTTCAACATTAACTTTTTTGTTTTTAAATGATAAATACCCCAAATAAAAACCGCCCATAAGCCCAATTAAAAGCGGGATTGTCTTTTTTATTTTTGGGTGTTTATTTTGTTTAATTTTAATATTTTGTTTTTTATCTTTTAGTGAAGTTCTTTTATATAAAGACTGAAAAGAAAGCCCATTACGGCTCAGAGGGGAAATTTTCATAACTATTCCTTTAACACCTGTGATGACTAAATGACTCAACCTTAGTATATTTAGTCTAGTATGAAAAAAATTTTATAGCAAGATATATGTTTATTTAAAAAGTCGGGTAAATTCACCCGACTATATTTTATTTCTTAGCTTTTACAACAGTGTAGATATAAGGTTTTGAAAAATACTTGTTCATAACCTCAATAACATCGCTTTGAGATACATCCATTATCATCTTTTTATATTCATCAAAACCATTTAAACTTTTGCCTAAAATATTATACCAACTTAATAAATCAGCTTCAGCCATGTTTGTTTCTAAAGACATCAAAAGTTGACCTAAAATTTTATTTTTAGCATCTGTTAATTCTTGAGTTGTTACCATTTCTTTTTTTAGAATATCAATTTGTTCTAAAATTCCTTGTTTTGCTTTATCAATACTTTTTTCATTTGTACCGATATAAGCAATAAAAGCGCCATCTTTCATATTTGCACTTATAGTTGAGCCTACTGTATAAGCAAGACCTTGTTCTTCTCTTAATTTTCTAAACAATCTGCTTGACATACCTTCGCCTAAAATAGCATTTATTACATTTAAAACTGCAATATCTTTTCTATTTTGAACAGAACAAATTTTATAGCCTAGAGCCATCCAATTTGCTTGAACTTCATCTTTATATAAAGTTGTCTGAACATTGTTTGATGGTCTATAGGGTGTATACTTATAGTCAGCATAAGAGAATTTTTTAGCATTTTTAGGTTTTTTAATTATAGAATTTAATTTATTTATTAAATAATTTTCATCAATATCGCCTACAGTTGATATTGTCATATTTTCAGGGTTAAAAATATTTGAATAATATTCAACAATATCACCTCTTGTAACTTTATTTATGTTATTTAAAATAAATGTCGAATTTTGTCCATAGATTGTATTTGGAAAAGCAAGTTTTTTAAATTCATCAAAAACATAATTTGATGGGCTGTCTGAAATTCCTTTTGTTTCTTGAATTGTTCTTTGTTTTACTTTTTCGATTTCACTATCTATAAATAAAGGCTTATTCATTACTTCATCAAGCGCAATTAAAGCTTTATCAAGATTATCTTTTGTTGTTTGAAGAACGATTGAATAAACATCATTTGTAATGCTTAAAGCCAATTTTATACCATTTTCATCTAAAAATTGCGCTAGTTGGCTGTTTGTGTAGTTTTGTGTTCCTGATTTAGCACAAAGTGCAGACAACATTGCGCTTAGAGGTTTTTTCTCAACTGCTTTTGAGCCTTTAATTGAAATATCAAGAGCAATTATTGAGTTTGTTTTTTTATTTTTAGTAATTAGTGTTGCGCCGTTTTGAAGCTGCACTTTTTTAGTATTATCTTTGGTTTCAAGAACTTTTACATAATTATCTTCTTTTTTATTTTCAACATTGCTAATTTTTTTAAATCCCTGTGGATGAACAGTCGAGATAACATATTTATCAAGCAAAATGTATTTTTTAGCCATATTAACAATGTCAGCTTTTGTAACTTTATCAATATTTTTTAGATAATTTTCATAAAAATTTTCATCATCTAAAAATGTAAAATCATAACCTAAATCATCGCTAATATTAGAAATTGATTCACGAGAATAATAGGTATCTGTTTTAATCATGTTTTTAGCTTTTGAAATTAAATTTTCATCAAAATCACCATTTAAAATTTTCTTTAATTCGGAAATAATTTCTTTTTCAACTTGTTCTTGTTTATTTGGTTCCATTGTTGAATAGATATAGAATATTCCACTGTCTTTTTGAGAATAATTACCTGCTGAAATTGATAGAACAAGTTGTTTATTTTCTTTTAATTCAGAATTTAAAATTGAACTTTTGCCGCTTGCTAAAATAGTTGATAGTACATCAAGAGCATACATATCAATGCTATTAGAGAATTTTGGAGCTAAAAAACCAATCAGCATATGTGTTTTATTAATATCCATAGCTTCATCCACTCTCTCTATCTTATCAAGAGGCTTAACTTTAGGATATTTAACTTTTGTTTGTTTCATTTTTTGTCTTTGGCTGAAGGCTTCTTCAACTTTTTTTAGGGCATCCTCTCTGTCAACATCACCCACAATTACTGTTGTATAAGCATCAGGAGTGTAGAATTTATTAAAATAATCTAAAATTTCTTCTCTTGTAACTGTTTCAATAACTTCTTTTTTACCTATTACCGTTCTTTTATAAGGATGATTTGATTTAGAATATAATGCAGTATATAAGTTATCAAACATACGATTTTGAGGGCTATCTTTTGTTTTTGAAATTTCTTCAATAACCACAGGGCGTTCACGCTCTAATTCTTTTCTTGGGATTAGCGGATTTTGAAGCATATCAGCATGCAAATTAAGAGCAAGCTCAAAATCCTTAGATGGAATTTGAATATAATAATGAGTATAATCTTTGCTTGTCGCAGCATTTACTGTTGCACCTTTAGAATCTAGAATTTTATCCATGGCACCGGTTGGATATTTTTTTGTTCCTTTAAAAAATAAATGCTCTAAAAAATGACTAATGCCGTTATTTTTATCATTTTCATTAATTGAACCGGTATTAATCCAAGTATCAATTTTTACAATCGGATTATCTCTAACTTCTTTTATAACAACTTTTTGCCCTGTTGGAAGTTTGGTTACGCTCAAGCCTTCTTCAAGAGCATAAGCAATATTAAAACCAAGAGCTAAAACCATAATTGCTATAGATATTTTTTTCATTGTTTTTCCTCAATATTTCTGACTTTTAATTCGCAACACATCTGACAAGATGAAAATACTTTTGAATATTTTAAATTCTTTCTAAAACATCTGTATTTTGTGTTATTTATAATATCAATTATTTTTTGTTCTAATACATTACCCATTTTATATGATAAACAAGGATAAATATCCCCTGATGGATTTATTATTGTATTTGAAAAAGGATACAAACAAGGTTGATAAATTTCTTTTATATCTTTTTTAGGGTATTTTGTGAAAAAATTTTCAATTAATTTTAGTTCTATTTCAGGATTATTATTATCAAATTTTGGCGAAAAGCGAATTTTTGTTTTGGAATATTTTTTCATTTTATTTAATTCAAAATAAATTTTTCTAAATTCATCCAAATCAAAATATAATTCAATAGGATAGTTAGGCTTATAGAAAATTTCATCAAAATTATCATATAAAGTTGAATTTTGTTTTAGGTTGTTATTTCTCAAAAAAGATACAGATAAAAATTCAAACCCTTGATTTGTACAATATTCATATAATTTCAAAATATCTTCAAGATTATCTTTTAAAACAATGGTTTTAATATCAATCATTAAATTTGAATTTGAAAAAATAATTTGTTTTTTCAATTCATCTAAATTATTTATGATTTTTTTAAAAATTCCTTCACTACCTCTATTTTTATCGTGGTTTTTATCCCAACCATCCAATGAAACACTCAATAAAAGCATTTTGGATTTAATAAAACTATTGATTATTTTTTCATTAATCAAAACCCCATTTGTTACAACATTTATTTTTCTTAGAACCTTTTTTGAAGCATATTCTAAAATTTCACAAAAATCTTCTCTAATTAATGGTTCACCGCCAACTAAAGTTATAAAAGCCCAAAAAGGAATTTGATTAATAACATCAAGCCATTGAGATGTTGTTAGTTCATCTTTTTTTCGATTTTTCCCAACATAACAATAAGGGCAATTTAAATTACACAAATGAGTTAATTCAAAAAAATATCTTAAGGGCATAATTGCCCTGCCTGATTTTTCAAAAAATCTTGAATAACTGATTTTTGAATATAAATCTCTTGAAATATCAAAAAGATTAGACAAATTTAAAATTTCTGAAAATTTCATATTTAGATTATAACTATTTTACTAAGGTTTTGGCAAATTCTATTGTTTTTTCGCTTACTTCGCCGCTGGCTAGTTGAGCTAGGGCAGCTAATCTTTTTTCATCATCCAAAATTTCAATTTTAATATTAGTATCATCTTGATGAGTTTTAACTATCCAAATAAAATTATTAGCTTTAGCGCAAATAATAGGCTGATGAGTTATGCAGATAATTTGAGTGGTTTTAGCTAACTCTAGGATAGATTGCGCTACAGCGTTTGAAGTTACGCCTGAAATACCTGTGTCTATTTCATCAAAAACAACTGTTGAAACCTTATCTACAGAAGCAAAAATTGTTTTAAGAGCAAGCATTACTCTAGAGATTTCACCGCCTGAAGCAACTTTTGATAATGGCATTGGAGTTTGATTTTTATTTGTTGAAATTAAAAATTCAACATAATTTTTTCCAAGTTCATTATTTTGGATTTCTTTAATCAATATTTCAAATTGCGCTTCTTTTAATTCAAGAGTTTTTAATTTTTCTTCAATTAATTTTGATAACTCTTTTGCGTTTAGTTTTCTATATTCATCTATTTTTGAAGCTAAAAGATTAATTAAATCTTTTAGAGTATTATAATTTTCTTCCAATATCTCAAGGTTATTATCGCCTGAAGTTAATTCATCTAATCTATTTTGAATATTATTTCTCTCTAAATCAAGGTCAGGACCATATTTTCTTTTTAATTTTTGAATTAGAGAAATCCTTTCATTTAGTTCATCTAATCTCATTGGGTTTAATTCAAGATTTGATGAATAATCTCTTAAATAATTTGCGCTATCTTTCAGATTTTCAAATGCATCAAAAAGACTTGATTCAACTTCTTTAAGATTTTTATCCAATTCAGCCAAAGATGAAATTGTATATTTAATTTTGCCTAGAGCTTCAACTATGCTTTGATTATCGCCATATAGAGCATAATAAGATGAATAAGAACCTTCTTTTAATTCTTGAACGTTAGATAAAATATCAAGTTCTGATTTTAATTCTTCTTCTTCATTTTCTTTTATAGCTGCGTCATCAAGCTCTTTTAATTGAAAACGCAAAAATTCAATTTCTTTTTCATTATTTAGGTAATTTTCTTTTAAATTATTTAATTTTTTTTCAACTTCTCTAAATTCAAAATAATTTTCTTTGTAATTTTTCAAAAGTTCAAAATATTCGGGGCTCTTTTTAATGATGTAATCATCTAAAAGATGAATATGGTGTTTTTGAGCCATGTATGAATAAGTTTGATGTTGCGAATGAATATCAACTAAAGATTCTCTTAAATCTTTAATTTCATCTAGGGAAGATAAAATACCATTTAGGCGAAATTTTGATGAAGATGAGATTTCTCTTGAGATTGTTATTTCTTCACTATCTTTTTCAAAAACCGCCTCAATTACAATTGGTTTATCTTTTTCATAAGCATTTTCTTTTGAAATTTTCGCCCCTAATACACTATCAAGAGCCTTTATTATAATACTTTTACCAGCCCCTGTTTCGCCGCATAAAACATTAAAGCCATAAGTAAAATTAAGGCGAACTTCTTTAATCAATATAAAATTTTTAATAAATAAAGTTTTTAACATTTCTCTACTTTTCAGGTGATAGTGACCAATGAAGTTTTTCTTTTAAAATATCATAAAATCTGTCTTTTTGTTGATTTAAAATTAAAAGTTTAGCATAATTTTCATTTTTTTTGATTGTAATTTCATTTTCGACCACAAAATCAACTTGACCATCACAAAATACATTCAATTTATCTTCATTTTCATGTATTTTTACTGTTATTTTTTCATTTGATGGAACAATAATAGGGCGCATATTAAGAGTATGAGCGCATATTGGAATGATTAAAAAACAATCAATTGAAGGATTAACAATTGGACCGCCTGCAGATAATGAATAAGCAGTTGAACCTGTAGGAGTTGAGATTATCAAACCATCTGAAACATAAGAACATAATTTTTTATCATTTATATAAAGGTCTAGAGTTGCAGTTCTGGCACAATTTATCCCTTTTATAACAATATCATTTAGAGCAGTTTTATCATTTGCTTTTAACATAAGACGATTTTCAATTGTAAAATCGTTATTTTTTAATTTATCAATAACAAAATCAACTTCATTTGGCTTTGCCTGAGCTAAATAGCCTAATCTCCCCACATTGAACCCTAATAAAGGAATGTTTTTATTTGAATAATATCTTGCGCATTTTAAAAATGTACCGTCGCCGCCTATTGCGATAGCCAAATTAATATCATCTTTAAGATTGGAATGAGAAAAAATATCGGAATTTGGTATTTTTTCATTTATTTTTTTTGCCAAATTATTAGCTTCAACAATATCTGAATTATATATTATTCCTATTTTTTCAAAGTTTTTTAGCATGGCTTTATTTTAGCAGATAAAAAGAATTTTACAAAATTAAATAATGCTTGTGTTTATGATTTTTTTTGTAATAATAAAAGTATGAGAATAAATAATGTTGTTGGGTTTAGCAAAAGTAATGCGAGTCGAGGTCTTACTTTTGAGCGTAAACTTAGGGAAAATGAAAAAAAGCCATACACCGATACTATAAACAAATCTCTTGATTATCTTGGAATTCAAAATCGCGCCTTGATTATCCACGGAGCAAGTTTTCCTGCTAAATTAAGTTCAGGAGAAGACCAAAAAATCGGCACACCATATGGACAAAATGAATTTACAGATTTTGTAAAAATGCATGGGTTCAATAGTATTCAATTAGGTCCAAACGGCAAATTAAACAAAAAAGATACATCACCATATACTTCATCTGTTTTTGCTAAAAACCCATTGTTTATTGATTTTACACAATTAAAATCAAATGAATATGCTTCAATTTTATCTGACGATGAAATAGATAGAGAAGCTTCAGATATTGAAATTCCAAGCGAAAACTATACATATACAGATTTTGATGAGGCAAATGCGATTTCTAATACGCTTTTAGCCGCTGCTTGGAACAACTTCCAAACTAAACTTAATAATGGCGATAATGACGCAATAAGATTAAATGATGAATATCAAAAATTCCAAGAAGAAAATTCTTATTGGCTTAATGATTACGCCGTTCTTGATTCAATAGCAAAAGATTATGGTACAGACCATTACCCAAATTGGAATCAAGATGATAGAGAACTTTTAAAAAGAGCAAAGCATGGCGATTGGGAAGCTCAAAACCGCTATAATAGAATTTTATATGATAATGAAAATTCATATATCTACAAGTTCTCTCAATTCCTTGTAGATAAACAAGCTAAAGCTGATTCAAAAAATAGAAATATTACTTTCATTGGTGATTTATTGGTTGGCGGTTCATCTTTTGATGAATTAGCAAATGAAGATGTATTTTTAAAAGGTTATAAAATCGGCTGTGATGATGGCGGACCTTTTAATTCACCTCAAACATGGGGTATGTCTGTTGTGGATCCTAATAAATTGTTTAATCATGACGGCTCATTAGGTCCATCAGGTCAGTATTTAAAAGCTAAACTTGAAAAGGCATTGTCTGATTCAACTAATATCAGAATTGACCATGCTATTGGGCTTGTAAACCCTTATTTATATAAAGAAGACACTGTTCATAAAGCCAAAAAACGTGATGAGCAAGGTATTGAAAGAGAATATGTAATAAGAGATAGGCTTCATTCTGGACATCTTTCAACTCTTAATATAGATAAAAATCACAACTTCGAAAAAGTTTTAGAAAGAATAGTTCTTCCAACTATGAGAGAACGCGGCGTTGACCCTCACAAAGTTGTTTGGGAAGACCTCGGCTGGGATAAAACAGGCGTATTCAATAAAGTCTTTAAAGATAAGGAACATTTAAACGGTATTTCAGGGCTAATGTGGGTAAAAAGCTATGATGCCCCTAAAGGCAATTGGGCCTACATAGGATGTCATGACAATATTCCCGTTCAGCAAATGATACACGATAAAAGTGTAGTATCAAATGAACCTTGGAAAATAGATTACCTTGGATATTCTATGTATCCGGCTGATTACCAAGGACATGAAAGAGAACAATTTAAAGCAAAAATAAAGTCAAATCCAAAAGAATATGTAAAAGCAAAATTTGCTGATTTATTACGTTCTACAAAAAATATCCAAATTTCATTTATGGATTTCTTTGGAATTAATAAGGCCTATAATCAACCGGGGACTGTCGGAAAAGACAACTGGACTCTAAGATTAAACCCAAATTATGAAGACACATATTATAGAGCATTATCAGATGATAACTATGCTATAAACATGCCCGAAATTGTTTCTATGGCAGTGAATGCTAAAGTTAACGATGATATTCAATATGG
>CALURR010000037.1 GCA_944323195.1 Candidatus Gastranaerophilales bacterium | reverse complement strand
TGAAAATTAATAATACTACAAATTTACGCATTGATATAATTCATACGCAAATAATGTATAATTATGCAAAAATATTTGCACTGTTAAATTATTGATTATTACAAGAAAACATTATTGCGTTTAAAGAGATTTAATGTAATGTTTCATATGAAACATTACCGACATATATAAATCAAAATTGCGCTTTTTGCAACATACATTTTAGTTAAGAAAAGTCAAAAAAACTTACAACCAAATAAAATAAATACATTCCTTTTGAAATCATTTTCAGATTTTTAACACAAATAAAGGTGATTTTTAACCGTTTTTTAGGGTTTTAAGGTCGGTTATTTTAGAAAAATTAAAAATTATTCTGTCTCAAATCGTCTGAGAGGCTTTTTTTATTACATAAAAAACCGAAAAAATACCAAAAAATAGCTCAAAATACACGTGCGCTATGCCAAAATTTGATGGTTTTAGACAATTTTTTACAGGTTTTAAAACCAATAAAAAAGGCTTTAAAATTGATTAAAAACACCCGAAAACCGATAAAAATGGCCGATTTTTTATCTTTTTGTTAAAATAATATAAGCATTGAACTCAAAAATTCGCTAAAAAGGAGTTTGCTTCTTAAAAAATTACTAACGCATGAAAATACTTATATCTATGAGAGAGAAAATAGACTTTTATTTGCAAATTTAAGATAAAAAATATGGTATATTTTGAGACGCAAACATAAAATAAGAGTTAAAAATATAGCGCAATAAGCAAATATTTATAAAATTAGATAACTATTTAAAGATCTGACATCACAACCTAAATATAAGAACTTGCGCTTATAAATAATTGATACGAAAAAATATTATAAATAAAATGCGCTAATATTTTTTTGTGTACGCATATGTTTTATTGATTATTTAGCGCATAAATATCTGATTGCGCTTGAAAAATTATAAGAAAAAATAAGGAAAATCAATTAAAATTTATTAAAAAGAAATTAAAGCGCCAATAAAATTATTAGCGCTCAAATAAATCATATTGTAAAGCGCACAAAAATTTATCAGCGCTTTTGTATTTTGCGCTTACATAAAATTTAGCGCTATGTTTACATGCGCAAAATAAATTTTGGCGCATGTATGAAATTATCAAAATTAAAATTTTACAACCAAAAAATTAACAAACAAAATAGACGCACCGGAAAAAAGCATCCATTACAGGTAATGCATATGCCATTATAGACCTTTTTTACAAAAATAATTATATTTGATGTTAGCCTGAATCAGATCTTCAATATCTACGAACGTTTGTAAACCTAAGATATAGGCAAAAAAGGTAATAAATGAGGTAAAAAATATGCTTTAAAACCCACATAGTTTAATCCGTTATTTCCATACAGTTTTCTTTAAGTTAAGTAGATCTTAAAAAATCAACTTTTTTATTACCGACATAAAGCCAAACTGTAAAATAACTTATCAACAAAAATTTTCATTTGAATTGTTTTGAAACATATAACATCATTTCAAATATCACCACACAAAAAAACTCAAATAAAGCACTTAAATAATTCAATTAACACAAACCAAAAAAGCATATGGCCTTGCCGCATATAAAAATAATTCAATAAAGATTTCTATTCACTGCCTGCATAAAACTTGCATGAAATACAGTTTAAAATTTTTTAAGACAATTGTGCAAAACGTAAAAACCGTTTGTGCACAACTTTTTTATTTTTAATGCGCGCTTTCAGTAAATTTCATGCGCTCATAGTTAATGTTATCCACATTTTATTCACAAAAACTATACTTATCCACAATTTTCACTGTGTGTTTGTGGATAACTCAATAAAAATTAGAATAAAAACGCAGGCAGTTATCCACATTTTATTCGCAATTTGTGTATATTTCAGCACCGCAAGATTGAATAAAAAACAAAAATATGTCAATAACGTTACTAGCTCTAATTTCAATTGAAAAAAAATCTTTCTGGTAAAAAATTATGGAATTCTCATTTAATCTGTTCAACAAAATGGCGGCATCAGGAATTGTTCTTGCTTTAAACCAGGTATTAAAGAACCATGAACACCCTCCGGTAATTTTATGTATCGGGAGCGATCTCGCCATCGGCGACAGTCTTGGCCCGATCTGCGGAACCCTTATCAATGAACGAAAAACATCCGATATTTTCGTTTATGGAACCTTGCAGAAGACGGTTACAGCAAAAGAAATCCGTTATATGAATCATTTTTTACGGGAAACCCACCCTCTGAATCCGATTATTGCCGTCGATGCGGCCGTAGGGGATGCGGGCGACATTGGCCTGATCAAGGTTTCCAATACAGGAATCCGTCCCGGATCGGGAGCCAATAAAAAATTAGAAAAAATAGGGGATGTCGGTATTATGGGAATTGTCGCCGAAAAATCTGTTTTTAATTACTCACTTTTGAATCTGACAAGACTGAATCTTGTCTGGAAAATGGCGGATATTATTGCCGATGCAATCACTACCTTCCTTGCTCCGTCCGGATCTTCTCTTGCTGTCTGATATTTTTATTGCCATAACTACAACAG
>CALURR010000036.1 GCA_944323195.1 Candidatus Gastranaerophilales bacterium | reverse complement strand
TAATCAAACTAATCATTAGTTCGATTAAACTAAAGGCTAAAATCTTTTTCATATTATTTCCCAAGTATATATATCAAAATGTTTTGGATAGTATAATTTTAACCGATTATTATTTTAAAATCAATTTATATACAATCTGAAACAAAAACACAAAATTATAAAAAATTAAAACTTTAATTTTCTTATATCATAAATTAATCTTGAACTTGTTACAATTGCGGCAAAAAATAATGCAAGTGCTAATCCGCTCCAATATCCTTCTAAAACATAACCATGACAAAAAGCAAAATAAGAACCAAAAGGAATTGCAATAAAAAGATAAGCAAAAAGCATTGTAAACATAATAATTTTGGTATCTTTCAAGCCTTTTAATATACCAACGCAAGCGCCCTGAATACCATCAAAAAATAAAAATGCCATTGCAATTTTTAATATTTTTTCGCTCAATTCGATAACTTTAATGTCGCTGGAAAATATAGAGATAATATTTCTGGACCATATTTCCAATATCAAAAAAGTGGTAACACAAACAAAAATAGTCATTAATATATTAGCTACAGAATAATTTATAATACTTTGTTTATCTTCCTTGCCGTTAAAATATCCTATTTTAACGCTTGCAGCACTTGCAATAGATAGAACTATCATAAAAGTTGTATTTGCAATGCAAAGAATAATATTATGAACACCGGCATACAGTGCACCAAATTTTCCAATCAAAACAGCTGTTAGATTAAATCCTAAAAATTCAAAAAACATAGCAAAAGAAATGGGCGCACCCATCTTAACCAAATCTTTTACATACTTTTTAGATGACTCAAAAGGAGTTTTAAACAAAGGCATACAATATAAAATCATAAACACTGCAACTAAAGTTTTAGATAACAATGTTGCAATTGAAAGCCCAACGACCCCAAGTGCTTCTATATGAATAAAAGAAAAATCAAAACCAAAAGTTAAAACAATATTTAAAATTAAATTTAAAACAACCATAAAAAGCATTAACACATTGGCATATACAACCTTTTCATAAGCTTGCAAAAACTCTTTTAGGGCCGTAAAAATAGCTGATGGAAATATTGTCCAAGCGCAAATTTCAATATACTGCTTAACAGGATGGACTATCTCAGGGCTTAGACCTATTAAATCAATATTAAATAACAAAATTTCTAAAATAATAAAAAATGGAATTGAAGCCAAAAAAGAAAACAATAAAGTTAGTTTAAAATATCTTTTAGAGGGAATTTTTTGACCTCTAAAATTTGCGATGGTAGGGCTTATGCTCAAAATTAAACCGATAACCCCTATTGTTATAGTCATCACAATAGCGCTAGCAACGCTTATTGCACCCAGAGCAACTGTTGAATATCTGCCTGCAACGATGGTATCAGCAAAACTAACCAAAATTTGCGCTAAATTACCCCCTAAAATAGGCAGGGATAATTTAATTAAATTTGAAATTATCTCTTTATATTCTTTCAATTTACCAATCATAATGTTTTATCTTTATTTAAAATATTTTTTTCATCTAACAATTTTTTAATTTTTTTCATAACCTCATATGCATTTTTTTCAATTGCCTGAGGAATATATTTTTTCTTATGGGTGCCGACACCATGTTCACCTGATAAGGTTCCATCAATAGATAAGGCATAATAGAATAACTCATCTTTTAATTTTTGAAAATTATCTTTTTCTTTTTCTAAATCTAGCGCAAAATTAGGATGAATATTGCCATCGCCGGCATGACCCATAGTGGCAGTTATGATATTATATTTTTTTGCTAATTCTTGGATTTTTTCAATCAAATCTACAATTTTATTTCTGGGAACTACCATATCTTCGGTGATAACATTTGGTTTCAATTGAGTTAAAGCTGAAAAGGCGCTCCTTCTTGCTCTCCAGATATTTTCGTTTTCTTCATCATTTTTTGCTTGAACTATATTTTTTGCACCTGAACTAACTAAAATTTCTTTTAAAATTTCAAGCTCAAATAAAACACTATTTTTAAATCCATCAAGCTCAATTAAAAGCATAGCTTCTTTATCAGTCAAAAGTCCGCAAGGATTAAATTTTTCTATTGTTTGGATGGTGTATTTGTCTAATAAATCTAAAGTTGATGGAATAAAACCTTGATTTATAATCTCATTAACGCATTTAGCTGCTTCAACCAAACTATCAAAATAAGCCATGGTTATTAATCTTGTTTGCGGTTTTGGAATTAATCTTAAGGTTGCTTTTGTAATTAAACCAAGAGTCCCCTCAGACCCGACAAAAAGACTTGTAATATTATATCCTGTGACATTTTTAGCTACATTTTTTGCTGTTTGAATTATTGACCCATCCGCTAAAACAACTTCAAGATTAATAACATAATCCTTGGTATTACCGTATTTAAAAGTTCTTGGACCACCAGCACATAATGCAATAGCGCCACCGATTGTAGAAACTGCCATATTAGATGGATCGGGCGGGAAAAATAAATTAAACTCATCCAATTTTTTATTTAAATCACCTATAACAACGTTAGGTTCAACCTCTGCAATTAAATTTTCTTTATCAATTTTAATTATTTTATTCATCTTTGAAAAATGAATAACTATGCAATTTTTGACAGGTCTTGTCCCTCCGCAGTGGTTTGTGCCTTGAGCACGAGGAACAATAGAAATTTTATATTCATTACACAATTTTGCAATTTTTGATACTTCTTGAGTATTTTTAGGAAAAACTACCGCTAATGGCAAAATTAATTCCTCAGGATTTTGAGATGTATCATGCGCATACACATACAAATCCTCTTTTTTAAGCAAAATATCTGATGTAATTTTCTTTAATTCTTTCAAAAAATCCATAATCAATATTCTATTATAAAAATAATAACTAACAATTCAAATTAAAAAACTGCCCAAGATGGGCAGAAAGTCGGCTATAAGCCGAGTTCTGTATTAAGATGAACATCTGTCTAAGCGTTTTTTCTTGTAATTCCAAAATGGACGGAAATAGCACCTTCTTACAAATTAAAACTTGCAGTCGATCGGGGTTTACCATGCCTGATTCCTCACGGTCTCAGCGGTGAGCTCTTACCTCGCCGTTGCACTATCACTGTATATAATACAGCTACCTATTTTCTGTGGCACTGTCCTCACCCTCACGGGCACTTGGGTTTCCCAAGCAAATCTGCTATTTGGACTGCCCGGACTTTCCTCACGCTTGAATTTATCAAACGCGCGTTCATCAGCCGACTTTTTTAGTTATTTTAACATAAAATAACTCAATTAGTGGAAGTGAAAAATAAATTAAATAGTATAATTAGCTTGGCTAGTAGTATTTTAAAAGGATAGTGCTTATGAAAAAAATCTTTAAA